>NZ_LUVY01000020.1:0-231308 GCF_002992185.1 Pseudomonas sp. LLC-1
AACTGCCGGTGCTGCAAAACAAGCCTGAGCCATCCAACAAGCCTTTGCGCAGCCCACACCGAAGCGGCGCCCAACAGACCGAATTGCATCAGACATTGTGGAAAGTTCTTGGCGTGGACCTGACCGCAATTCCGACCATTGGGGTGGACACCGCATTGGTGCTGGCAGGCGAGATCGGTACAGATCTATCACGTTTCCCGTCCTCACAGCACTTCTGCTCTTGGTTGGGACTGGCTCCTCCTACCCGAATCTCCGGCGGTCATCGACTGGCAGGAGGCGGGCCCAAAATAGTCAATCGAGCAGCTCAAGCACTCAAGCAGGCTGCATCCAATGCTCGTAATGACAAGGGTTTCATTGGTGCATCGCACCGAGCCAGGCTGACTCGAATGGATACCAGCTGCGCCATCAAAGCCACTGCCCACCAGTTGGCACGACTGGTGTACAACCTGCTAACCAAGAAACAGGCTTATGTCGAAAAAGGTCTTGAGGAATTCGAAGCCAGGAGCCAAGACCGACAGGTCCGGGCTTTGCTTCGCAAAGCCCGGAAACTGGGGTACCAACTGGTGGCTGCCTGAGTGCTTAAAAAACAGTGGGTTGCATTTTGTTTGATGAGAGCGGGCATGCCCGCGAAGAGGCCGGCTCAGCCATATAGATGGCCATGCCGCCCCATCAATCAGACCAGCACACCCTGGCTACGCAGGTAGTCGTCATAGGTACCGCTGAAGTCCACTACGCCATCGGCCGACAGCTCGATGATGCGCGTGGCCAGCGACGATACGAACTCGCGGTCGTGGCTGACGAACAGCAGGGTGCCTGGGTAGTTTTCCAGCGCCAGGTTCAGCGCTTCGATCGATTCCATGTCCAGGTGGTTGGTCGGCTCGTCCATCACCAGTACGTTCGGCTTCTGCAGGATCAGCTTGCCGAACAGCATACGGCCTTGCTCACCACCGGAAATCACCTTCACCGACTTGAGAATCTCGTCGTTGGAGAACAGCATGCGCCCCAGGGTGCCGCGGATCACCTGCTCGCCAGAGGTCCACTGGCCCATCCAGTCGAAAAGGGTCATGTCGTCTTCGAAGTCGTGGGCGTGGTCCTGGGCGTAGTAGCCCACTTCAGCGCTGTCGGTCCACTTGACCGAACCAGCATCCGGGGTCATCTCGCCGACCAGGGTGCGCAGCAGCGTGGTCTTGCCAATACCGTTGGGGCCGATGATGGCAACGCGCTCGCCCGCTTCGACGGTGATGTCGAAGTTCTTGAACAACACCTTGTCGTCGAAGGCTTTGGCCATTTTTTCGACGACCACGGCCTGGCGGTGCAGTTTCTTGGTCTGTTCGAAACGAATGAACGGGCTGACACGGCTGGACGGCTTGACCTCGGCCAGCTGGATCTTGTCGATCTGCTTGGCGCGCGAAGTCGCCTGCTTGGCCTTCGAGGCGTTGGCCGAGAAGCGGCTGACGAAGGTCTGCAGCTCGGCGATCTGGGCTTTCTTCTTGGCGTTGTCCGACAGCAGTTGCTCACGCGACTGGGTGGCTGCGGTCATGTACTCGTCATAGTTGCCCGGGAACAGGCGCAGTTCGCCGTAATCCAGGTCAGCCATGTGGGTGCAGACGCTGTTGAGGAAGTGTCGGTCGTGGGAAATGATGATCATGGTGCTGTTACGCGCCGTGAGGATCGTTTCCAGCCAGCGGATGGTGTTGATGTCCAGGTGGTTGGTCGGTTCGTCGAGCAGCAGCACGTCCGGGTCCGAGAACAGCGCCTGGGCCAGCAGTACACGCAGCTTCCAGCCCGGTGCCACTTCGCTCATCGGGCCGAAGTGTTGCTCCAGTGGAATACCCAGGCCCAGCAGCAGTTCACCGGCGCGGGATTCGGCGGTGTAGCCGTCCATTTCGGCGAATTCGGTTTCCAGTTCGGCGACGGCCATACCGTCTTCCTCGGTCATTTCCGGCAGCGAGTAGATGCGGTCGCGCTCGGCCTTGACCTTCCACAGTTGACCGTGGCCCATGATCACCGTATCGATCACGGTGAATTCCTCGTAGGCGAACTGGTCCTGGCGCAGTTTGCCCAGACGGGTGTTCGGCTCGAGCATGACCTGGCCCCCGGATGGCTCCAGGTCACCGCCGAGGATCTTCATGAAGGTCGACTTGCCGCAACCGTTGGCGCCGATCAGGCCGTAGCGGTTGCCGTTGTTGAATTTGACGGAAACGTTTTCGAACAGCGGCTTGGAGCCGAACTGCATGGTGATGTTAGCGGTGGAGATCAAAGGGCTTACCTATCAGTAACTTACGACGCTGGGCTTTCAGCTGATACCGATTTGATACCAATCTTGAGCTTTTCCAGCTCGCTCCAGTCGGAGCTTGAGTTAAGCCAACGGGCATACGTCGACAGCAGCATCTGAACGCTGTGACCCAGCTGTTGGGCGATAAATGCGGGGTTGAGGCCGGACATTGCGCGCATTGTCGCATAGGTGTGACGGCAGTTGTATGGGGAGCGACGCTTGATCCCCAATTCATTCAGTCTCGGCACCATCGCTCAGCCGCACAACAGGCCTTCAGGCACTTGGCTGGACGCTTGCGGTTCTGCGCCGCCTTCACGGGGTGGCTTTATTGTTGAACAGGGGTGATATGCTTCGCCGCTTACCAGGCAGGGAGAGCGGTGATGCGGGTTAGCGAGAGACTTCGGGCGTTCCAGGCGTGGTTCAATCCGAAGCGCAGGAGGCGCGCAGGCGTAGCGTTGATCGTCCTTGGCCTGGTTGGGATGGTTATCAACCCGCAAAGTCGGTGGAGCCTGGTCTTCGGGACGGGGATCTACTGGTTCTTTACTGCCTGGTCGCCCGGTCTTCGTCGCAAGCGCTAGGTTTTGTCAAAGTGATACAGGTGCAATAAGGCCCGAAACAAAGGCTGAAGCAGGGAGCGCGGTGATGGGTAGACGGCTGGAAGAATTTCGGGAGTGGTTGACGCCACGGAAGCGGCTGTGGTCCGGGATGGGCCTTTTTGTTTTTGTCATTGTGGTGACGGCAAAGTACCCCGAGTCGCACCTGACTTGGCTTATCGGTCCTGCTGCCGTACTCATCACCGGTAGTTTCATGGGGGCGCCGAGTAAAAGGCGATAGGCACTGGCGGGCCGCGCCGGAGGGAGCGCGCTCCTGAGGGAAATCGACACGGTGACCTTCGCGCCTTTACGCGCCAAGTGATAAGCCACTTTTGTAATCAACGTCTCCTAAGGCGCGTTGCCTAAACTCTTGCGGGTTTCGACTTCCAGCTTTCGACAAGCATCAGAGAATATGCTTTTCCCTACTGCTGGGCCGGAGTAGCTGTCCAGTTTCTCACGGCATAGTTCGACGGCATCTTGGGCCTGTATTGTTTCCTTGTCTTCTGGCGTGTCTTCGGTATAAAAGCCGAAAGCCCAGTACAAGGTGATGGCAATGATGATTCCGACGATAGCCTTGTTGACAGAGCCCATTCTCCTTACTGACGGTAGTGGGCCCCAAGGTGGATTCCGTATTGGTTGCCTGAGGTCAGATTGGCAGTGCTTGCATAAAATGGCTTCAGCCATGATGGCTTCCGCGCAATAGGGGCAGCTCTTTTTTCCAGTCTCCACCGATGAAACTCCTTTTTCAAAACAGGATTCTATCATTGGGCCTGAGGGCTGTGAGGGAGGTGTCTCTGTTTTCCACCAAAGGATCTTCTGGAGGCGGAATGCCTCGCCAACTTAATAAGTCAGGCAAATAAAAATCCGATTTGAATGACCGCTCCTGGCCGGTTGCTGCCCTTCGCGACTGGCGTCATCGACCCAATGCCTCCGGTAGTGACGTTTCACAAATCAGGGAGCGGTCGACACAAACAAGCCCTGTACTGATAATCACCGTCTCACAGGGATGCCCGGGAACGAATGTCATGGACTGTCTTCCGACGCTGATCACCGATCGGCTGGTTCTCACGCCCCTCCAGCTGGAGGATTCACCCATCATTCAGGAGCTGTTCCCCTGCTGGGAGGTGGTTCGCTACCTGGATCGTCGTGTCCCATGGCCGTATCCAGAAGACGGGGCGCTGGTCTATGTCCGAGATATCGCCCTGCCTGCCATGGCAGCAGGTCGTGAAAGGCACTGGATGATCCGCATGCGCAACGATGCTGGCTGCACCCTGGGTAGCATCAGTTTGTATGATCAGCCTGGAAACAACAGAGGTTTCTGGCTCGCACCACAATGGTGGGGAAAGGGCTACATGCGTGAGGCATGCCGGATTATCAATGCTTATTGGTTCGAGACGCTGTCGCGTCCGGTCATGCAGGTTCCCAAAGCGGTTGCCAACGACGCATCTCGCAGGGTCTCCAAACATGAGGGTATGCGCTTGGTAGACGTGCGGGCAGGAGAATTTGTATCTGGACCGATGGAGGTCGAAATATGGGAGATGACGCGTGCTGACTGGCTAGAAAGGTCGACTGCCAGTCGCTAGTTTTTACGCACTCAGTCGCCGCCAGCTTCGAATTGTAAGCTGCCTTCCGAAGGGCAGCTTTGGGTCGATTTCGGACCGTCAGCGACAGCTATCAGGAGATACCTTCAGGGTGCATCCAGGCCAATACCTGCTCTACGTAGCAATAACCGGAGTAATCATCCTGATAGGAGGTTGGCAGTTCGTGCCAGAATCCAGGCAGTAAGGTGCGGACAGCTAACGCTGCATTGCTTTAATACAGCGCTGGAACAGGAATTGCTGAGACCCTGAGACATTGATCATGCGGGGTACGCAGAAATGACTCAGGATGACCGCTATTACATGATTTTCAGCGTGGTGGCTGTGCTGGTACTGGACCTGGCGGCGACTTATGTGTTTCTCAATGTCATATCCTGACCCCGGTTGTGGGGCACGCCATACGCGTAATCGGGGCCAGCCGCTACATGAAACCTGTCGGGGAAGATGACCAGCGGCTTGCGCCTGCCAGAACATCCCGATTGAGTGCGGTCCAACGTAAGCAAGCCTTGGCTTCGCTTGTCGGAGGTACGCACATGAAACGCAAGACTGCATGGGTTGTGGTGTTGTCCGGTTTGCTGCTGCTCAGTGGCTGCTGGCCATACTGGCATGACGGGCGGCATCATCGCCATTATTACGACGGTGATCATGGCGGGCAGGAGTATCGTCGCTACTGATGGCGGGCGCGAGGGGCGCCCCGAGGTCCATATAGCCAATAAGCCTGATACCGGGTTGCCTTCCAGCAGTAACATGGGCACACGATAACCAAAACAGGGCGGCTGGCTGGTAATGACTTTACCTGTTTCTCATGGGGCAACAGGAGCGTGTTGCGTGAAGAGCTCAAGATCGCTAGCAGGCGCAATCGCAATATTTGTGTCCGGGTTCGCTACGGTGTTCATGGCAGGCTGCGCACAAAACCCTGATGTACGTGACAGCCACGATTATACCGTTGGCAGTACCGCGAAAAGCCCACCCGTGTATCTGGGGTGCGTCAAAGACGAACTTCAAGGCAATGTGAAAACCTACGAAGTCCAGGGCGATAATGCGGTCAGGCTGTTCATCGAAAGCACCGACCCCGACAAGGCGCAGGGGCTTGTAGAGTTGCGGGGCACGGGAACTCAGCGCCAGTTCACGGCTTATCAACGTGATGCCTGGTACGACCATGGCAGGTTGCTGGATGCCGCACTGATGTGTTCCAAGGCGTGATTGTTAGCGCTGGAAAACACAAAAAGCCCGCTGTTGAGAGCGGGCTTTTTGCATTTGCGGGCCACGGCCGCAATAATCCGCCTATTTGGAAGGAGAATCGCGGGTGCAAGCAAGAAGCGTTGTCGCCGAAATGTTCATTGGGATCCCGACGCATTTCTGGGTGTTGCCCGTTGCAGGCCTGGTTGCGTACTACGGCTTGAAGTGGTCCGCCAGATCCAGCAGTCGTGCGACCCTGCTGCAAGCCTCGACTTATTTGTTGCTGCTGGCGCTGGCGGTGCTGCCCAACGGTTTTTATGCGCTGTTTCCCCCTGCGCCCGACCCGGATGTGTTGTTGAATAACGCGCCGTTGCCCAACTATGCAGGGCGCCTCTACCTGGATGCATTCTACGTCTTCGGTGGTTGGGCGCTGAGCAAAGTGGTGAAGCTCAAGTTCAGCTGAGTCGCTGCCCGGGTACCTGATGCGCCGACTGGAACGGATATTGCTCGTACCCTTTCAAACCGGCGCATTTGGGGGATACGGCAATGCTTCCTGAAGACCTGTATGTCATGTTTCTGTTTGTCGCCAGCGTGCTGGCCCTCGATGTAGCGGCCATCGTGCTGTACCGGGGAGCCAAACCCTGACCCGCGTTTGGGGGGCTGGCACCCTGAACCGGGTATGTAGTCAAGGTCAGGCATGGATTAGCAGGCAAGCCAAGGCGTTTTCCGGGCTTTGAATTCAGTCAACAAGCGCCTTCAATGTCGTCGATTCTTGCGGCGACAGAGCGCAACTCGTCCGCAACCACATCGATGGACTTGATGTGCGCAGCAACATCCACCTCGTTTTGCGAGCTACCACGCGCCGCCATGAACCTGGCGTGACCACTCATGGCCTGACTGAGTTGGTCCAGGTGATCGGCTGTTCTGACCAGGTCTGACTTGATGCTATGAAGCGTTTCCATGGTGTTAAAGGCCTTCCTTGTCAGTTGCTTCAACGAGCCTGTGAGCATCGCCGCAGGGCAGGGTGAAACGCAACCGATTTATAGAAGGCGCTTTCTCGCCCAAACCCGGAAGAGCTTACGCGATGCTTGCTGGGGCGTCGGAGAGCCCCTGGTTTTTTTCAGCTGTCTGTTTCCACCTGCAGTACCGAACCTTTATCGTCCGTTACCAACAATCCGACGGACTGGATACCGTCTGATTGTTGCTCGGCAAGTGGCACGTCCGAGTGGCGAAAAATGCTACGGTTCTGTTCACCGGTTTTAAGGGTGATGAGTTTGCCATTCTGATAGAAAAGAAGTGTTTTGTTGGCGTTATTTTGCATTGCGTAACTCCTTGCCGACGTGTGGGTTGACCCCGTTACTGTCGCAGCCTCCACCTGCTCACGCTACTGGCAGAATTGTCAGGTACTTACCGTCGATCCCTGTCTGGCGCTCATCCAGCAGCGCGCTATTGCTGTGTCAATTGCGCGAAAACCTGCAGCCAGACCTTGGTTGATTAGTAACTCGGCGCAACCCCCGTTAGAATGCAGCGTATCCCTAATGGCCAATTGCAAATGCCTACCTTTCGTATCTTTATCACTTCTGCGTTAGTTGCCAGCCTTGCCGGCTGCGCAACCCCCGGCAAACCCACGGCCAGCAAACTGACCAAGAAATCGCCGCAGCAGTACGCCGCCTGTGTCCTGCCTAAGTGGCAGGCACTGGCGCCCCAGGCTACGCAGAAGTCGATAGCTCACGGTTATCGGCTGACGGCGCCCAGTGCCGTAGCGAGCGACGATGTGCTGGACGTGGTCGATTCTCGCGATGGCAGCCGCGCGACGTTCTACAAGGGCAGCTTCCTGTCGGGCGACAAATTGCGCCAGGCTGCCCGAGAGTGCCTGGACTGAGTCAGTAGCCCGAGCCGCTCGAACCGCCCATGCTGGGCAGGCGGGCCTTGTGCTGGGCATTGCTCCATTCGGCGCAGGTCATGAAGGCGGTCTTGTCCACCTTGCCGTTGGCGTCGAAGCTGACGCTGTAGGGTTGCCGGTTTCCGGCCTTGGACAGCATGTAGTCGAAGCACGTGCCGGGTACGACGGTGCGTTCGGACTCGGCATCAGGTTTGCCGCCTATTTGCACGACCTGGTCTTTGCTCATGCCGGTATCGACCTTGGCCACCAGTGGCTGGTCGTGGTACAGCGCAGAGCTGGATGAACAGGCAGCAAGTGCTGCCAGGGTGAAAAGCAGCGCGTAAAGGGGTTTGTTCATGGCAGTGCTCCAGTAAAGGGCAGTGCACCACATATCAATCCACTCGGCTTTTCATCATACGCCTGTACTGCCTTACCCGCAGTAAGGTGCAGCCTTGCTCCAGCAACAAGGCGCGCAACGGTGACGCATGGGCCTTGGGCTGGCTGCCTGCTGCCAGCCGGCGCATCTGCAGCTTCACCAGGGCCATGTACGCCAGTGCGGCCAACGCCTTGCGCTTCCAGCGAATCGGCTTCAGCTCGGCACTGGCTGTCGCCTCGCCCTTGTGCCAGCGCCGGGGCAAGCCAGGTTCGACAGCCAGCGCCGTGGCGATGCCGGCCATGGCCACGCCACTGGCGAGCACCTGCTCGACCACCGGCAGCCGGCGAATACCCCCCGTGACCATCACCGGCATCTTCGCGATAGCGGCGATATCCCGGGCAAACTCCAGAAAGTAGGCCTCGCGGGCCAGGGTGCGGCCGTCGCGTGCGTCACCTTGCATGGCCGGTGCCTCATAGCTGCCGCCAGACAGCTCCACCAGGTCCACTGGCAACGTGTTCAGCCACAGCACCACTTGGCGGGCATCCGCAGGTTCGAAGCCACCGCGCTGGAAGTCGGCCGAATTCAGCTTCACTGCCACGCCGAAACCGGGCGAAACGACCTCGCGCACGGCCTTGACGACTTCCAGCAACAGCCGTGCGCGGTTCTCCAGGCTACCGCCCCAACGGTCTTGACGCTGGTTGCTCAACGGCGACAGAAACTGGCTTAGCAGGTAACCATGAGCGGCATGTATCTGCACGCCACTGAAGCCGGCCTCTTCGGCCAGCGCTGCGGTACGGGCGAAGCGCTGGATCAGGGCCACGATCTCGGCTTCGTCCAGCGCCTTGGGCAGGGGGAACAGCCTGGACAGGCCACCCATGTTCAAGGCCACGGCCGACGGCGCCACGGTGGGTTGGCCAAGGTTGGCCTGCATCTGCCTTCCCGGGTGGTTGATCTGCATCCAGAATTGCGCGCCATGGGCGCGGCCGACACGGGCCCAGTCGCGAAAGCGTTGCAGCGGCTGGCTGGCATCGAGCATTACCCCGCCCGGGCCGGTCATCGCGCTGGGGTCGACCATCACATTGCCGGTCAGCAACAACCCGGCACCACCTTCGGCCCAGGCCTGGTACAGGCGCAGCAATGAGTCGGAAGGGGTCTGGTCGGGGTTGGCCAGGTTTTCTTCCATCGCCGCCTTGGCGATGCGGTTGGGAATGACACTGCCATTGGGCAGTTGCAGCGGCTGGAAGGGTGTCATGGCGATCTCCGGACAGGGTTACCACGCATCGGTTACTGACCGCGTGGGCTAGGTTGCAGAGAAGGCTAAGGTTAAAGTCAACTTTAAGGTCAATAGGGGAATGACAGTGAAATGAAAATTGGTGAGTTGGCACGACGCACGGGCCTCAGTGCATCGCGTATCCGTTTTTACGAAGCCAGCGGGCTAATTGCCGCCCGGCGCCTGGGCAACGGCTACCGGGATTACCCGGAGCAGGTCGTGCGGGCACTGGAAATCATTACCTGTGGCCAGCAGGCGGGGTTCAGCCTGGATGAAATGCGCAAGCTTACCGACGCGTCCGGGGCAGCACCGGGCGATCATGGTTTGTTGCTGGCCAGCCTCAAGCGCAAGGTGGCGGAGATCGAGGCGATGCAGCAGCGGTTGGCGCAGAACCGTGCTCAGTTGCTGGCGGTAATTGCCGGTATCGAAGGCAAGCCACAGGGGATGGACTGCGAACAGAACGCCCAGCGTTTGCTTGCCGGTTGGCAAGAGGTTGAGGCCACAGGCGCTTGACCCCGGGTGGGGCGGCCTTGGCATGGTTCATCCCGCCTCACCGCGCTTGTTCATCTGCTCGCACTGCACCTGCGCATCCGTCCTGCTCGGGTAGCTCGGCTTGAGCCGCTCCTTCACCTGGTTATCGTAAATGTCGAACCCTCCACAAACGGTAGCGGCGTAATAGCGGCTGCCCATGCGGAACGACTCCTTTTCGATCGGCACAGCGGGAACGATAACGAATCTTGGTTGCATGTTTCGTGCCTCCCCAGGCAGAGACTTAAGTATTAGTCTCGCCATAGATAAGCATCAAGGAGGCTCATCAATAAAACGGCGTTCATGCAGGGCAGGGCGACGATCGCGCTGTCATCAAATGAAAACCTGCTGTCGTCCGATGCGAAGCACCCTGCAAGCCAAGGGCATACAGTCCAGTCATCCAGAACTGACGCCAGGCGTCCAGATCGATGAGTGGAGAGACAAGCATGTCCAAAGTCGTACGTTTCCATCAGACCGGTGGCCCCGAAGTGCTGCGCTACGAGGATGCCGAGGTGGGCGAGCCCGGCCCGGGCCAGGTGCGTTTGCGCCAGGTGGCGGTGGGCCTGAACTACGCCGACACCTACTTTCGCAATGGCACCTACCCGATCCCGTTGCCCAATGGCATCGGCGTGGAAGCTGCCGGGGTGGTAGAGGCCGTGGGCGAGGGCGTGACTCAGGTGAGGGTCGGTGACCGTGTCACCTATACCGGCTTCCTCAATACCCTGGGTGCTTATTGCACCGAGCGCCTTATCCCCGCCGCGGCACTGATAAAACTGCCGGAGACCATTGCCTTCGAGACCGCTGCCGCCATGACCATGCGCGGCCTGACCTCGGCCTACTTGCTACGCCGGCTCTATGACTTCAAGCCCGGTGACAGCGTGTTGCTGCATGCCGCTGCTGGTGGGGTGGGCCTGATTGTCGCGCAGTGGGCGAGGCTGTTGGGGTTGAACGTGATCGGCACCGTATCCACCGAGGCCAAGGCTGAAGTGGCCCGCGCCCATGGCTGTAACCACATCATCAACTACAGCGTCGAGGACGTGGCCAGCCGCGTGCGTGAGCTGACCGACGGGGTAGGGGTGAGCGTGGTGTTCGACAGCGTTGGCAAGAACACCTTCATGGGGTCGCTCGATTCGCTCAAACGCCGTGGCCTGATGGTATGCGTCGGCACGGCTTCGGGCACCATCCCGCCGTTCGACCCGCAATTGCTGGCGATCAAGGGTTCGCTGCAGCTCACCCGCCCGGCGCTGGCCGACTTCATTGCCGACCCGGCAGAAAAGGCCGACCTGGCCGGCGAACTGTTCGACCACGTCAGCAGCGGGCGCATCCGGATCGAAATCAACCAGCACTACGCCTTGCAGGATGCCGTTCAGGCCCACCGTGACCTGGAAGCCCGCAAAACCACCGGCTCGTCGATCTTCGTCATCTGAAGAGGGCAACAGCATGCACATCGAACAACTGACCTGCGCGATCGGTGCCGAGGTAAGTGGCGTCAACCTGGCCGACGCGATTCACGATGATGACCTGTTCGCCCAACTGCGCCAGCAGTTGCTCCAGCACCGTGTGCTGTTCCTGCGCGACCAGCACTTCAGCCGTGCCGAGCATGTGGCCTTCGCCCGTCGCTTCGGCGAGCTGGAGGACCACCCGGTGGCCGGTAGCGATCCAGAGCACCCAGGGCTGGTGCAGATCTACAAGCGCCCGGACCAGCCCAACGACCGTTATGAAAATGCCTGGCACACCGACGCCACCTGGCGCGAGGCGCCCCCCATGGGCTGCGTACTGCGCTGCGTCGAATGCCCCCCGGTGGGCGGCGATACGATGTGGGCGAACATGGTGCTGGCCTATGAAAACCTGCCAAGCGACGTAAAAGCCAAAATCGAAGGCCTGCGCGCCCGCCACAGCATCGAGGCCAGCTTCGGCGCCGCCATGCCGCTGGACAAACGCCTGGCGCTGAAGGCGCAGTTTCCCGATGCCGAGCACCCGGTGGTGCGCACCCACCCGGAAACGGGTGAGCAGGTGTTGTTCGTCAACGCCTTCACCACCCATTTCAGCAATTACCACACCCCACAGCGGGTGCGGTTCGGCCAGGACGCCAACCCAGGTGCCAGCGACCTGCTGCGTTACCTGATCAGCCAGGCGTACCTGCCCGAGTACCAGGTGCGCTGGCGCTGGAAGCCCAACAGCGTGGCGATCTGGGATAACCGCAGCACTCAGCATTACGCCGTCATGGACTACCCGCCGTGCCACCGCAAGATGGAGCGCGCCGGGATCAAGGGCAGCCGCACGTTCTAAGCCTGTCGCCGTCACTGGCGGCAACCGCACAATAACAATAGCGAGGACTACAGCATGCAATTCTTCGACGATTCGTTGCACCCGGAAAACATGGAAAAGGTGGTGATCACCGTGGCCCCCTATGGCCCGGAGTGGATGCCCGAAGACTTCCCTGAAGACATTCCGCTGACCATGGACGAGCAGGTGCAGAAAGCCGTCGACTGTTACGAGGCAGGCGCCACCGTGCTGCACTTGCATGTGCGTGAACTGGACGGCAAAGGCTCCAAGCGCTTGTCCAAATTCAACGAGCTGATCGCCGGTGTGCGTGAGGCGGTTCCGGACATGATCATCCAGGTGGGTGGTTCGATTTCCTTCGCTCCGGAAGGCGAAGGCGAGGCGGCCAAATGGCTGTCGGACGACACCCGGCACATGCTCGCCGAACTGACGCCGCGCCCCGACCAGGTGACGGTGGCGATCAACACCACGCAGATGAACATCATGGAGCTGTTGTACCCCGAGTACCTCGAAGGCACCTCGCTGGCCAGCCCCGCAATCCATGCAGCTTACAGCGAGATGACCGTACCGGCCGGCCCGGCCTGGGTCCGCGAACACCTGCGCCGCCTGCAGGCCAGCAATATCCAGCCGCATTTCCAGCTGACCGGCATGCATGCCCTGGAAACCCTTGAACGCATTGTGCGCCGGGGTGACTACATGGGCCCGCTGAACCTGACCTGGATTGGCATTGGCGGCGGTTTCGACGGCCCCAATCCGTTCAACTTCTTCAATTTCATCCACCGCGCACCGGACGGCTGCACGCTGACCGCCGAGTCGTTGCTGAAGAACGTGCTGCCGTTCAACACCATGGCTTTGGCCATGGGCCTGCACCCGCGCTGTGGCAACGAAGACACCATCATCGACCAGCACGGCAAACGCTTCACCTCGGTGCAGCAGATCCGGCAGACCGTGCGCGTGGCGCATGAACTGGGTCGCGAGATTGCCACTGGCAAAGAGGCCCGCGCCATTTACCGCATTGGCCAGCAGTACGACAGCATCGAGCAGACCCTGAAGGCCAACGGCATGGCGCCGAATCGCCAGCCGGGGATCAAAGGTGTACCGCAACGTACCTGAGCCGATGATCGGTATGGCCAGGATGCTTTTTGTGGGAGCGGCCTTGTGTCGCGATAGGGCCGCAAAGCGGCCCCGGCAATTTGAATGCTAACGCGGGGATTTGGGGGGCGCTGTGCGCCCCTATCGCGACACAAGGCCGCTCCCACAAGGGCTGAGCAAGCTTCAGCAGCAGTGCATAACAACAAGAAAAACCCACACCACACCCAAGGAGGCAACATGGCCACCTACCTCGCCAGCGCCGAAGACGCCGGCAGCGAATCCGTCCACAGCGTGCCCCGGCGTTATGCCTGGGTGGTCTTTGCCCTGACGTTCGGCTTGCTGATCTCCGACTACATGTCGCGCCAGGTACTCAACGCGGTGTTCCCGCTGCTCAAGGGCGAATGGGCGCTCAGTGACAGCCAGTTGGGCCTGCTCAGCGGGATCGTCGCGCTGATGGTCGGCCTGCTGACGTTCCCGCTGTCACTGTTGGCCGACCGTTTCGGCCGGGTACGCAGCCTGGTGTTGATGGCAGTACTGTGGAGCCTGGCGACGCTCGGTTGCGCCTTGGCAGAAAATTACCCGCAAATGTTCATTGCGCGTTTTCTGGTCGGGGTCGGAGAGGCCGCTTACGGCAGTGTCGGCATTGCCGTGGTGGTCGCCGTGTTCCCCCGCGACATGCGCTCGACCCTGGCCGGGGCGTTCATGGCCGGTGGCATGTTCGGCTCGGTGCTGGGCATGGCCCTTGGCGGCGTTTTGGCTCAGCACCTGGGCTGGCGCTGGGCATTCGCCGGTATGGCACTGTTCGGCCTGGTGCTGGCGATGCTGTACCCCATGATCGTCAAGGAGGCACGCATTGCGCCCAAGTGCGCGCAGCAGGCGCTGGGCAAGGTCAGCCGCCCGCTGCGCAGCCTGTACAGCAGCCGCTCGGTCATCGCCGCCTATGTCGGCAGCGGCCTGCAGTTGTTTGTTGGCGGCACCTTGATTGTGTGGATGCCCAGCTACCTGAACCGGTATTACGCCATGGGCACTGATCGCGCCGGTGCGGTCGCCGCTGTCATCGTGTTGTGCAGCGGCGTCGGCATGATCCTCTGCGCCATGCTCTGCGACCGCCTGGGCCGGCAGCGCCCGGACCGCAAGATCAGCCTGGCCATCGGCTACTGCCTGGGCAGCTGCGTGCTGCTGAGCATGGCCTTCGCGTTGCCCGCTGGCACCGCACAACTGGTGCTGATCTGCCTGGGCATGATGATTGCCGCCGGCACCAACGGCCCGTCCAGTGCCATGGTTGCCAACCTGACCCACGCCTCGGTACATGGCACCGCTTTCGCCACCCTGACCCTGGCCAACAACCTGCTGGGCCTGGCCACCGGGCCGCTGATCACCGGCCGGGTGTCTGACCTGATCGGGCTGCAAGCGGCACTGCAGTTGGTACCGCTGACAAGCCTCGCGGCGGCGGCGGTGTTCTTGTTCGCTAAACGCCATTACCACCGCGACATGGATTGTCTGCGCACCAGGAGTTGAAACCGTGAAACAGCTGTTGTCCGTCGAGGTGTTCTTCGATTTTGTCTGCCCTTGGTGCCTGATTGGGCTGCGGCACCTGCAAGCGGCCCTGTTGTGGTTGCAACGTGAGCAACCCGAGGTAGAGGTGCAGGTGCACTGGCAGGGCGTGCAGTTGTTGCCTGGGCTGCCTGCCAATGGCGTGCCGTTCAGTACGTTTTACCTGCAACGCCTGGGCAGTGAACAAGCCGTGCGCGAGCGCCAGGCCCAGGTGCGCGCCGCTGCCAGCGTGGTGGGCGAGGATATCGATTTTTCGCGCATCCGCCGCATGCCCAATACCGGCAATGCTCACCGGTTGATGCAACGGGCCGGCAGCCTGCTCGGTGCACCGCAACAGGAGGCGTTGCTGGCGCGGTTATTCATTGCCTATTTCCATCAGGGCCGTGACCTGGGGGACAGCGGCACCTTGCTCGGTATTGCCCAGAGCTGCGGGCTGCAGGCCGCACAAGTGGTCGACTGCCTGCGTGACGACGGTAGCCCGTTTCTCGAGGGGGCAGGGCGCGCAGGCAGTGCCGTGCCGCGCTACCGCTTCAATCAGGGGCCGTTGATTGCAGGCGTGCGGCCGGCCGAGGCGCTGTTCGCGGCCATGAACGACGCCTTGCTGGAGGTGGCGCAGGCATGAAGCGACGTATGGCACTGGCCCCCGATCAAGTACCGCAACGCAACGGGCGGGTGCTGTTGGACCTTGAAGGCCACAGCGTGGCCTTGTTCAACATTGCCGATTCGTTCTATGCCGTCGATGACAGTTGCCCGCACCAGGGGGCATCGCTGTGCGGCGGTCGCCTGGAAGGCCGCGTCATCCAGTGCTGTGCCCACGGGTTGCGTTTCGACCTGGCCAGCGGTTATCTGCAGAACTCCACCGCGCTCAAGCTGAACACGTACCCTGTCGAGCACGAGAAGGGTGCGGTGTTTATCCTCCTCGATGAGCCTGCAACGGGCGGTTAATGCAACTGCCCATTGTGCTGTGCGCGCCAGTTCGCCGGCGGCATGCCGTACTGGGCAATGAACCAGCGAGTGAATGAGCTGGGCATCGAATAACCGAGCATGTCGGCAATGCGCCCCAGCGAATAGCTGGGGTTTTCCAGGTAGCGCATCACCAGGTCACGGCGCACGCTGTTGATCAGGTCCTTGAAGGTCAGCGCGTTCTCTTCCAGCCGCCGCTGCAGGGTGCGCACGTTCATGCCTTGGGTCTGCGCCACTTGCTCGATGGTGGCACGGCCCATGGGTAGCAGCAGGTAGATGGTCTTGCGCAGCTCAAGTTCCAGCGACGGCACGCCGCTGGCCGGCAGCGTGTCCAGGTAGCGCCGCGCCAGCCGGGCCATGGCCTCGTTGGCCTGCGGGCTGGCGCTGTCGAGGTCGGCAGCGGGGCAGACGATGCCGTTGAATTCGCTGCCGAACACCAGTGTGCAACCGAAAATGCGCCGGTGAATGGCCAGGTCGGCAGGGGCTGCGTGGGTGAAGTTGGCACTGATCGGGTGCCAATGGGCGCCCAGCAGCGCCGCGCACAGGCGCATCATCACGCCGATGGCCAACTCGGTGGCCTGGCGGCTGCACGGCGCTCGCTCGTTGATCACCTCTTCACGAATAACCACGGTCTTGCCGGCTTCCTCGATATGGATGGCCAGCGCGTCGTTGAGCAGGTGGCGGTACTGCACGATCACTTGCAGCGCATCGCGCAGGTTGCGTTGGTGGCTGAGCAGCAGGCTGATTTCGCCGAAGTCCGACAACTGGCGCAATTCGGCCATGCGCAAACCGAAACTTTCGCACTTCGTGGCGCTGGCAGAAGCCTCCAGCAAGCTGATGACGCTGGCCACCGGGATACGCCGGTTGGGGTCGTCGAGCAGCGCGGCGCTCAGGCCAACCTGTGCCAGCAGTGCATGGGGGTTGAGGCCCAGGTGACGGGACACTTCCAGGTAGTTGGTCAAGCTGGCGGCACGGACTAGAGCAGGCATTTTTTATTGTTGTCCCTAAAGCACGGGGGTTGCAGGTCCACTGGTTTTATAGCCTGCGTGTCATCAATTGAAAAGCAAAGCCCTGTTTTGACCGTTGTCATCAAATGAAAAGCGCCTGACGCCCAATGTAAAGCACCCGGGGGGAGGCCTGTTTACTGTGACCTTCAAGCGCTACATCGCACATGAGGTTCACCGTGGAAAAACTGCAAACCACCGCCACCGTGCTGATTGTCCCCGGCCTGCGCGACCACGTCGCGGAGCATTGGCAAACCCTGCTTGCCGGCCGCCTGGCCAAGGTGCGCAGCGTACCGCCGCTGCAGGTTGACGGGCTGTGCTGCAATGCCCGGGTCGAGGCGATCCAGCGCGAGCTCGATCAGATCGAAGGAGAGGTAATCCTGGTCGCGCACAGCGCTGGCGTACTGATGGTCGCCCATTGGGCGGCACGCTACCGGCGGCCGATCAAGGGTGCTTTGCTGGCGGCCCCGCCAGACCTCAACGCCCGCTGGCCGGCGCATTACCCAAGCCCGGCCAGCCTGGCCGAGAAGGGCTGGTCACCGCTTCCGCCGACGTCGCTGCCATTCCCAAGCATTGTCGCGGCCAGCAGCAACGACCACCTCGCCAGCTACGCCGCTGCCGGTGAACTAGCCCGGCGTTGGGGCAGCGAGCTGGTTGGCCTGGGCGCTGTTGGCCACCTTAACCCGGCTTCCGGTTTCGGCCCTTGGCCGCTGGCCGAGGCCCTGATCCGCCGACTGGACGCCGCAAACCTGCAGTAACGCATGGACGCCCCAGCCACGCCCGCAGCAGACGGGCGGCGCAAAAAACAATAACAATACGTGGAGCCATCGTAATGCCAGAACACCGCATTCACCGTGCTGTGAAGCCACAGCGCTGCCTGCTTGCCTGCGCCATCGGCCTGCTCACGCTGCCTGCCGCCCAGGCCTTCGAAGTCGATACCGGCAACGAAGACTGGGCCGTGCGCTTCGACAATACCGTCAAGTACAACTACGGCGTGCGCACCGAAAGTGCCGACAAGCGCCTGCTGGGAACGCCCAACAGCAACGACGGCGACTACAACTTCCGCAAGGCGGGCACCAACGTCACCAACCGGGTCGACCTGCTGACCGAGCTGGACGTGGTGTACCAGGGCAACACCGGTTTTCGCGTCAGCACTGCCAGCTGGTACGACAAGGCCTACGACAACACCGGCTCCAACAGCAACCCGTTCGTCAACGGCAACGGTGACCAGTCAGGCATCAACCCCAGCCTCAATGGCCTGCCGGGCACCGGCATACCGCTGGGCAGCCCGCACCTGAGCAACTACGCCCAGCGTTACTACAGCGGCCCCTCGGGCGAAGTGCTGGATGCCTTCGTGTTCATGAGCCGTGACGTGGGCGAAGCATCACAGGTCAGCGCCAAGCTGGGCCAGCACAACCTGTTCTGGGGTGAAACCCTGCTCAATCCGGTGCATTCGTTGAGCTACGGCCAGTCCGGCCTGGACCTGGCCAAGCTGGCGGCATCGCCGGGCACCGAGGCCAAGGAGCTGTTCGTGCCCCGTAATCAGTTGTCCACTTCGTTTCTGGTCAATTCCGAGTTCACCCTGGGTGCTCAGTACTTCTTCGACTGGGACGCGGCCCGACTGCCCGAGGCGGGTACCTACTATGGCGGCTCCGACGTGGTAGGCGAGGGCGCGCAGAGTTTTCTGCTGGGCCATACCGGCACCCCGGGGCTGATCCCGGTACGTGGCGCGCTGACCAGCATTCGCCGTGGTCATGACCTTACCCCTGGCAAAAGCGGCGACTGGGGCGTCATGGCCAAGTGGTCGCCGGAATGGCTGGGCGGCACCCTGGGTTTCTACTACCGCAAGACCTCCGAGATCCTGCCCCAGGCCTGGCTCGATGCGCGTGGCATGACCGTGGCCAACGGTCCGTTCGGCAACCCGCCGGGCAGCCGCCAAGGCGCGGTCGGCAACCTCTACAACTCACTGCAAAGCACCACCTACCAGTTCGCCTATGCCGACAACATCGACATCTATGGGCTGAGCCTGTCCAAGGATGTGGCGGGCATCAGCGTCGGCAGCGACTTGAACATCCGCCACAACATGCCGCTGGCGAGCATCCCGGCAATCGTCAGCGCCCCCGGCCAGGCAGGCCTGGGGGGCGGCTTCGGCCTGCTGCCGGCGCGCCTGCCCAGCAGCGGGGTGATCTACGACGTGCCCAAGGACGGCGACAGCCTGAGCGCCACCGGTGACACCCTGCACTTCACCCTCAACGGCCTGATGACCATCGGCGACACGCCGCTGTTCGACTCCGCAACCCTGCTCGGCGAGCTGTTCTACAGCAACCTGCTCAAGCTCGATGGCCACAACGAGGCCTTGTACAAGGGCAAGAGCAGCTACCGCGGTATCGACAAGGCCACCCGCGATAACTGGGGCGTCGCCGTCAACTTCACCCCCACCTGGTACCAGGTGGTGCCGGGCATGGACCTGAGCATGCCGCTGTCGGTCAACGTCGGCATCGACGGTGTGTCGCCGGTGCAGGGCGGCGGTGCCGAAAACACCGGCAACTACGCGGTGGGCGTGAGCGCCGCGATCTACAACCAGTACTTCGTCGACCTCAAGTACGTCGACAGCTTCGGTGAGGCCAAGGCCTGCAAGGATGGCCAGACCGACGGCAGCACCCCCAATGCCCTGGACGGCGAACAGGATTACACCTGCTACGGCGGCGGCTACGCCTCCTTCTCCGGTGGTGGTGCCACCACCGAGGACCGTGGCGCCCTGTACCTGACCGTCAAGACGACCTTCTGAGTCATGTTTCCTACCGCCTACACAGGAAGACAACCATCATGAATTTCGTACGTACCCTGCTGGCCTCGTGCCTGTCGCTGGCCGCGCTCAACGCTGCCCAGGCCGCCGTTTCCCCTGACCAGGCTGCCCGCTTGGGCACCAACCTGACCGCCATCGGTGCCGAAAAGGCCGGCAATGCCGACGGTTCGATCCCGGCTTACCAGGGTGGCCTGCAGACGCCGCCTGCCAACTTCCAGAGCGGTGCCAGCATGCGCCCCGACCCGTTTGCCAGCGACAAGCCGCTGCTGGTCATCGATGGCAAGAACGCCGACCAGTACAAGGGCCAGCTGACTGCCACCACCCTGGAACTGCTCAAGCGCTACCCCAGCTACCGTGTCGACGTGTACCCGACTCATCGCAGCGTAGCGCTGCCGCAAGCGGTGCTGGACAACACCCGCAAGAACGCCACCGCTGCCAAAAGCCAGGAGGGTGGCACGGCGGTGGACAACGTGCTGCCGGGCATCCCGTTCCCCATTCCGCAAAACGGCGCCGAGGCCATGTGGAACTTCCTGCTGCGCTACCAGGGCGTGAGTATGACCGCCAAGTACGACTCATGGAACGTCGATGCCGCCGGCAAAGCGTCACTGTCGACCACCGGCCAGGCCAATATCAGCTACCCGATCTACGAAGACATGGCCAAGCCGATCGGTGCCAAGGACACCTATTACCAGATGAAGCTGGTGTACACCGGGCCCGCGCGCCGTGCCGGCGAAGCCATGATGCTGCGCGACGCCGCCAACCCGCTGGTGCAGCCACGCAGCGCCTGGCAGTACCTGCCGGGCCAGCGCCGGGTCAAGCTGGCACCAAACCTGGCCTACGACACGCCCAACCCGGGCACCTCGGGCTCGGGCACCTACGATGACGTGTTTGTCTTCAATGGCGCGCTGGACCGCTACGACTGGACCTTGGTCGGCAAGCAGGAGATGTACGTGCCGTACAACACCTACCCGCTCACCTACAACACCGACGTCAAGCAACTGATCACCCCCAACCACCTGGCCCCGCAGTTCGTGCGCTGGGAAAAGCACCGCGTGTGGGTGGTGGAAGGCAAGCTCAAGGACGGCGCACGCCACATCTACCACAAGCGCCGCTTCTACCTTGACGAAGACAGCTGGATCGCCCTGGCCTCGGACCAGTACGACGCCCGTGGCCAGCTTTATCGTGGCTCGTTCGCTTTCCTCACC
The DNA here is from genome assembly GCF_002992185.1 of Pseudomonas sp. LLC-1. NCBI lineage: Bacteria > Pseudomonadati > Pseudomonadota > Gammaproteobacteria > Pseudomonadales > Pseudomonadaceae > Pseudomonas > Pseudomonas sp. LLC-1. The sequence goes on from NZ_LUVY01000020.1 coordinate 20,609, forward strand.
CAGAGCTACGACAAGCAGACCCCGGACGCCACGCCTTTCATGATCTACGACCTGATCGGCGGCACCTACAACCTCAACGGCGTGGTCGGTGCCTACGGTGGCATCCGCTACATCGACCCATTGTCGAAAGCCCAGTGGTCGCCCGAGTCGCTGGCCGGCAATGGCATTCGCTGAGCGCACGGAGCAGAGGTTGCCAATGTCTGTCTTCAAACGATGCAGCGTGGTGATGCTGGCCCTGGCGGCGCTGCAGGGCACGGCGCAGGCCGCGCCCTTCACCGACGTGCTGGATGTGCCCGCCATGCCCAGTGCCCTGGCCAGCAGCAGCGCCCTGCGTGACGTGACCTTGGCCGGGCCGCGCCTGGTCGCGGTCGGCCCGCGCGGGCACATTCTGTATTCCGATGACCACGGCGCGCACTGGCAGCAAGCCCAGGTGCCCGTCAGCGCCGACCTGAATGCGGTGAGCTTTGCCACGCCCGCACTGGGCTGGGCGGTCGGCCACGACGGTGTGGTGCTGCACAGCCGCGATGGTGGCGTGCACTGGCACAAACAGCTGGATGGTCGCGCGCTGGCAGAGCAGTTGCCTGCGGCGGCCACCGACAATGCCTTGCTCGACGTGTGGTTCAGCGATGCCCGCAACGGCTATGCGGTGGGCGTGTTCAACCTGTTGTTGCGCACGACAGACGGCGGCGAGCACTGGCAACCCTGGCTCGACCACAGCGACAACCCACAAGGCCTGCACCTGACCAGCCTGGCGGCGGTGGGTGACGACCTGTACATCACCGGCGAGCAGGGCCTGCTGCTGAAGTGGAGCGGCGCACGCTTCAGCCGCGTCGACACGCCCTATGCAGGCACCCTGTTCGGCGCCGTCGGCAAACCCGGTGTGCTGCTGGTCTACGGCCTGCGCGGCCACGTCTACCGCAGCACCGATGGCGGCCAGCAGTGGCGGCCGGTCAACACGGGCATCAACACCAGCCTCACCGCCGCGGGCATCGACCGTGATGGCCAGCTGTGGCTGGCCAGCCAGGCCGGCGACCTGCTGCTCAGTCGGGATGACGGTGCCAGCTTCAGCCAGGTGCCGCAAAGCGCCCGTGGCCCGGTGACCGCGCTCGTCAGCGACACCGGCAACGGCCTGGTGCTGGTGGGCGAGCGGGGCGTGCGCAACCAGGCCGGTAACCCCACGCAACACCCATAACAAGAGAAGACCCTGATGGCCGCTACCCGCCAAGATACCCTTCCGGTAATCCGCAACCTTGCCGACTTCGATCCACATTCGGGCAACGGCCTGGAACGCCTTGTGTTCAACCACCGCCTGCCATTTCTGCTGTGCATGCTGGTGGCGACGCTGGTGCTGGGCTTCATGGCGCTGACCCGCCTGGAACTGCGCCCCAGCTTCGACAAGATGCTGCCGCAGAGCCACCCCTACATCCAGAATTACCTGGAAAACCGCGCCTCGTTGCGCGGCCTGGGCAATGCGGTGCGGGTAGTGGTAGAGCACACTCAGGGCGACATTTTCGACCCGGGCTACCTGCAGACCCTGCGTCACATCAACGACGAGCTGTTCCTCAGCCAGGGGGTGGACCGGGCCTGGGTGAAGTCGTTGTGGAGCCCGGCGGTGCGCTGGACCGAGGTCACCGAAGAAGGCTTCCAGGGTGGCCCGGTCATGCCTGACGGCTATCAGGGTGCGGCCGGTGACATTGAACAGCTACGGCAGAACATCGAACGTGCCAACATCGTCGGCAGCCTGGTGGCGCGCGACTTCAAGTCGAGCATGCTGGTGGTACCGCTGCTCGACCAGGATTCGGCCACCGGCAAAGGCCTGGACTACCATGCCTTTTCGCAAAAGCTCGAACAGCTGCGCAGCCAGTACCAGGCCAGCGGCCAGTACCGTATTCATGTGATTGGCTTCGCCAAGCTGATGGGCGACCTGATCGACGGCTTGATCGAGGTGATGGCGTTCTTTGCCCTGGCGGTGTTGACCAGCCTGGTGATCATCTACTGCTATACCCGCTGTATACGCAGCACCTTGCTGGTGGTGCTGTGTTCGCTGACGGCGGTGGTATGGCAACTGGGTATCGTCGCCTGGCTGGGCTATGCCATCGACCCGTATTCGATCCTGGTGCCCTTCCTGATCTTTGCCATCGGCGTGTCGCATGCGGCGCAGAAGATGAACGGCATCCTTCAGGACATCGGTCGCGGTACCCATCGGCAGATCGCCGCTCGCTATACCTTCCGCCGCTTGTTCGTGGCCGGGGTGACCGCCTTGCTGGCCGATGCCGTGGGCTTTGCCGTGCTGATGATCATCGATATTCCGGTGATTCAGGACCTGGCGATTACCGCCAGCATTGGTGTGGCAGTGCTGATCTTTACCTCATTGCTGCTGATGCCGGTGGCACTGTCCTATGTCGGGGTAGGCTGCAAGGCCGCCGACCGGGCGCTGCGTATCGATGCCCGCGCGGCTCGGCACCGTGGCTTCGGTCGGCTGTGGGACCTGCTCGACCGTTTCACTGAACGCAAATGGGCCAGCGCCGCTGTGCTGGCGGCCCTTGCCCTGGCCGCCCTGGGCATCTGGGGCAGCTTGCAGCTGAAAGTCGGTGACCTCGACAGTGGCGCCCCCGAGCTTCGCGCTGATTCGCGCTACAACCTCGACAATGCCTACATCACCCAGCATTACGCACTGTCCAGCGACACCTTCGCGGTCATGGTCAAGACCGCTCCCGAAGGCTGCCTGCAATACCCGACCTTGATCCTGGCCGACCGCCTCGCCTGGGAGCTGCAGCAACTGCCGGGTGTGCAGACCACTGTGTCGCTGGCCAACGCTGTGCGCCAGATCACCGCCGGTACCTACGAAGGCAACCCACGGCTGAACAGCCTGCAGCGCAACCAGGACGTGCTCAATTACGCCGCCCAGCAGGCTTCGGTCAACGCCCCGGAGCTGTTCAACAACGACTGCTCGCTGATGCCGGTGATCGCCTACCTCAAAGACCATCGCGCCGACACGCTGGCCGAGGTGGCTGCCGTGGCCGAACGCTTTGCCCAGGCCAACAGCAGTGCCGAGCACCAGTTCCTGCTGGCCGCCGGCAGCGCCGGTATCGAGGCCGCCACCAACGTGGTGGTACGCGAGGCCAACCACCGCATGTTGTTGCTGGTGTACCTGGCGGTCACGTTGTTCTGCCTGGTCACCTTCCGCAGCTGGCGCGCAACGCTGGTGGCGATCCTGCCGCTGATGCTCACCTCGGTGCTGTGCGAGGCGCTGATGGTGGCCATGGGTATTGGCGTCAAGGTTGCCACTTTGCCGGTGATCGCCCTTGGCGTGGGCATTGGCGTGGACTATGCGCTGTACCTGCTTAGCGTGCAGCTGCACTACCAGCGCGCCGGGCTGAGCCTGGCTCAGGCCTACCAGAACGCCGTGGCCTTCACCGGCCGGGTGGTGGGGCTGGTCGGCATTACCCTGGCCGCCGGTGTGGTTGGCTGGGCCTGGTCGCCCATCAAGTTCCAGGCCGACATGGGCCTGCTGCTGACCTTCATGTTCCTGTGGAACATGCTCGGCGCGCTGGTGCTGATACCCGCGCTGTCGCACTTCCTCCTGCGTGGCCAGGGCGCCCCGGCGGCTGCCGAAACCCGGGCCGTAGCACTTTCGCAAACCCAAGAAGCCGAGTGTTCGCCTCATGTCTGATTACCTTCCGCCACTGCGCGACATGGATTTTCTGTTCAACGACGTGTTCGACATCCCCGCCTGGTGGGCGCAAACGCCCGCACTGGCCGACGTGGTCGATGGCGACACTGCCCGGGCCATACTCGAGCAAGCCGGCAAACTGATTGCCGAGCAGGTGGCGCCGCTCAACCGCAGTGGCGACGAGCAGGGATGCCGTTGGGAGGCTGGCCAGGTTCGGACACCCGACGGTTTCGCCGATGCCTACCGGGCATTTGCCGCTGACGGCTGGGTCGGGGTGGCCGGTGCGCCGGAATACGGCGGCATGGGCATGCCGAAAGTGATCGGTGCCCAGCTCGAAGAAATGCTCAATGCCGCCAACCTGTCATTCGGCCTGTACCCGATGTTGACGGCCGGCGCCTGCCTGGCACTGCTGAACCATGCCAGCGAGGCGTTGAAGGCGCTGTACCTGCCGCCGATGTACCAGGGGCGCTGGACCGGGTCGATGTGCCTGACCGAGCCCCACGCCGGCACCGACCTGGGCCTGATCCGCTCCCGCGCCGAGCCCGTTGCGGATGGCGGCTACCGCATCAGCGGCACGAAGATTTTCATCACCGGCGGCGAGCAGGACCTGACCGAGAACATCATCCACCTGGTGTTGGCGAGGCTGCCGGATGCCCCTGCCGGCCCCAAGGGTATCTCGCTGTTCCTGGTACCCAAGGTGCTGGTTGGCGCCGACGGCACGTTGGGCCAGGCCAATGCGGTGAGCTGCGGCTCGATCGAGCACAAGATGGGCATCAAGGCTTCGGCCACCTGCGTGATGAACTTTGACGGTGCCATCGGCTACCTGGTCGGTGAGCCGAACAAGGGGCTCAATGCGATGTTCACCATGATGAACTACGAGCGCCTCGGCGTGGGTATCCAGGGCCTGGCCTTGGGTGAGCGTTCGTATCAGGGGGCCATCGCCTATGCCCGCGATCGCCAGCAAGGCCGCGCACCGACGGGGGCCGAAGTGCCGGCGCAGCATGCCGACCCGATCATTGTCCACCCGGACGTACGCCGCATGCTGATGACCATGAAAGCGCTGAACGAAGGTGGCCGGGCATTTTCCACCTACGTGGCATTGCAGCTGGACCTGGCCAAATACAGCGACGACCCGGTTGCGCGCGCGCAGGCCGACGCCAAGGTGGCGTTGCTCACGCCGGTGGCCAAGGCCTTCCTCACCGACATGGGGCTGGAGACCACCGTGCACGGCCAGCAGGTGCTGGGTGGCCACGGCTATATCCGTGAATGGGGCCAGGAGCAGTTGATTCGCGACTGCCGCATTACCCAGATCTACGAAGGCACCAATGGCATCCAGGCCCTGGACCTGGTGGGGCGCAAGCTGTTTGCCGATGGTGGCGAGGCGTACCTCGCTGTGTCCGATGAACTCACCACCTTTGCCGAGGCGCTGCCCGCTGCATGTGCCGAGTTCAGCGCACCGTTGCTCGCTGCCGTGCGCAACCTTGACGAGCTCAGTGCCTGGCTGCTCGACCGTGCCCAAGGCAACCCGCGCGAGCTTGGCGCGGCGGCGGTCGAGTACCTGCAGGTGTTTGGCTACACCTTCTACGCCTACCTGTGGGCACGCATGGCCGTGGTGTGCCAGCGCCAAGCGGCACCGGAGCCGTTCCACGTGAGCAAGCTCGGTACCGCGCGCTTCTACTTTGCACGCCTGCTGCCGCGCATCCATTCGCTCAGTGCCAGTGTCAGGGCCGGCAGCGACAGCCTGTACCTGCTCGAGGCCGGGCAACTGTGATGGCCGCGAACATGACCTCGACCCGCATCATGCCTGCGGCCGAGCAGGCGTATGCCTACCCGCTGCTGATCAAGCGCCTGCTGCTGTCGGGTGTGCGTTACCAGCCCAACCAGGAAATCGTCTACGCCGACCGGCTGCGCTACACCTACACGACGTTGCTGGCGCGCATTCAGCGGCTGGCCAATGCGCTCACCACTGCCGGGGTCAAACCCGGCGATACTGTGGCCTTGCTCGACTGGGACAGCCATCGGGCACTGGAGTGTTTCTTTGCCGTACCGATGCTGGGGGCGGTGCTGCATACGGTCAATGTGCGGCTGTCCACCGAGCAGGTGCGCTACACCATGAACCATGCCGAGGACCGGTGGGTGCTGGTGCATGACGACTTCCTGCCGCTGATGCAGCAGCTGCAGGCCGACCTGCCCGCAGTCGAAGGCTTCATCCGCCTCAGCGATGGCGCCCCCGCCGCGCAGGTGGTGCCTGTGCTGGGCGAGTATGAAGCCTTGCTGGCGGCTGCCGAGCCCCGGTTCGAATTCCCGGACTTCGACGAGAATTCGCTGGCCACGCTGTTCTATACCAGCGGTACCACCGGCAACCCCAAGGGCGTTTATTTCAGCCACCGGCAACTGGTGCTGCACACCTTGGTCGAACAGGGCACCTTGGCCGCGTGCGGCGACGTACCGCTGCTGCGACCGGGCGATGTGTACATGCCGATCACACCCATGTTCCACGTACATGCCTGGGGCGTGCCCTATGTGGCCACCGCGCTGGGTATCAAGCAGGTCTACCCCGGGCGCTACGAGCCCAATCGTCTGGTGCGCCTTTATCGCGACGAGGGTGTGACCTTCTCCCATTGTGTGCCCACGGTGCTGCAGATGATGCTCGACAGCGAGCAAGGGCGCTGCACCGACCTGACCGGCTGGAAGATGCTGCTGGGCGGGAGCGCGCTGACCTTGGGCCTGGCCCAGCGGGCCAGCGAGCGGGGCATCAGCGTGCATTGTGGCTACGGCATGTCGGAAAGCTGCCCGCTGCTGAGCATCAGCCACCTGAGTGCTGACCTGCTGGCACAACCCATGGCGCAACAACTGCCACTGCGCATCGATGCCGGCGTGCCGATTGCTTTGGTGGACCTGCGTATCGTCGACAGTGAGGGCAGGGCGGTGCCGCACGATGGCGAAAGCCTGGGCGAAGTGGTGGTGCGCGCGCCGTGGCTCACCCAGGGCTACCTGCACGAACCGGAGCAAGGCGCGGCGCTGTGGCTGGGGGGCTGGATGCACACCGGTGACCTGGCCTGCATCGACGCAGCCGGCGTGGTGCGCATCCGTGACCGGATCAAGGATGTCATCAAGACCGGTGGCGAGTGGGTGAGCTCGGTGGCGCTGGAAAACCTCATCAGCCAGCACCCGTCCGTCGCCTCGGTGGCGGTCATCGGTATTCCTGACCCACAGTGGGGGGAACAACCGTTGGCCCTGGTGGTCTGTTGTGACGGTGTGCAACTGGACCAGCCAGCATTGGCCAGGCACCTGCAGCCGTATGTCGACAGTGGGCACCTGAACAAATGGGCGATACCACGGCAGCTACGCTGTGTGGACGAGATCCCCAGGACCAGTGTCGGCAAGATCGACAAGAAGCGCATTCGCCAGGCTGAAATCTAGGTTTGGCTTGCGACTTCCAGGGGCGCAAAGCGCCCCAAATCCCCGCCAGGCAAGGGAACGGCGGTTTGCTCATGTTCAGCCAGGTAAAGTTAGGTAAAAGCGGCCACGGCATATACACGGATCAGTATTGTGGTTTGTACTGTCCGGTCAAAGATGCCAAAGATGAACACACTTCCGTCGCAGCCAGGCGCTGAACGCGGGGCGTTCTCCAGTTTCGAGGCGTGTCGCAACACCCAGCAGGGCCCCGTGGTGATCCTTGCCTCCGGCGCTTCTGCCAGGCATTTTCCGTTGGGCGAGTTCGCACATTTGCCCATCATTGCCATGAACGGCTCGGTCGCCATGACCGCCAAACACGGTATCCATCCCTTCTTCTACGTGTGCACCGACAAAAGCTTCAGCCAGCAGCAGCCGGCCTTGTTTGCCACTGCCTTGCGCGACAGCGAACGCCTGGCACTCTGGCCCGAGCAGTACGAAGGTGCCGATGTGCCGGCGAGTACCGAGTGTTATGCCCTGCACAAAGCCGACACACCGGGCCTGCTGGACGGTTTGCGCGGCCATGGTGACAGTTGCGTGTGCAACCGCGCGCTGTGGAGCAAGCGCAGCCGCTCGATTGCCTTCAGCAAAGACCTGGCCCATGGTTTTTTCGATGCCCGCACAGTGGCCTATGTGGCCTTGCAGCTGGCGTATCACCTGGGCTTTGAAGAAGTGCTGCTGGTAGGGGTGGACCTGGATCAGACCGTGGGGCGCTTCTATGAAAACGGGCAGGGCCAGTGTTCGCCATGCGGGCTGGATCAGCACTGGGACAGCCGCATCCTGCCGTCGCTGACGCTGATGGCGCGGGAGGTGGTGAACGCGCATTTTCACGTCTACAACCTGTCGGCCACCTCACGCATCCCCGCCGAACTGATCCCCAAGGTCAACCTCAACGAAGCGCGGCGGATTGCCGGTTGTGCCATTACCTGAGCAAGAAAGCGGATGCGCACGGGGCTGTGGATGCGTACAGTACGCCCATCGCAAACAGGCAGGTAAACGCTTATGTCCAGCGCATTCACCCTCATGCAGTCGCCCGTCGGCACCTTGACCCTGGTGGCGCGCGGCGAGTGCCTGGCAGCCGTATTGTGGGAAGAAGAGCGGGAAAACCGCGTTCGCCTCGGCGACCTGTACCGTGACGACGAGTGCCCGGTACTGCGGGAAACTGCACGACAGCTGGGTGAGTACTTTGCGGGTAAGCGGCAGCGTTTCGAGCTGGCGCTGGATTTTGCCGGCACCGAGTTCCAGCGCCAGGTATGGGCCGCGTTGTTGGCGATACCCTTCGGTGAAACCCGCAGCTACAGTGACATCGCCCGGCAGATCGGCAACCCCAACGCCGTGCGCGCAGTAGGCGCCGCCAACGGCCGCAACCCGATTTCGATCATTGCACCGTGCCACCGCGTGATCGGTGCATCAGGCAGCCTCACCGGCTTTGCCGGCGGCCTGGCGGCCAAGCAGTACCTGCTGGCGCTGGAGGGCCGGCAAAGCCTGGCACTGGACCTGTAACGCGTCAGCTGAACCAGCTGGCGACCACGCAGGCCAGTATGGCCAACACCGACCCGGCCATCAGGGTGTAATGCCGGTGGGCCCGCCGTGCATGGGGCTTGACCTCGCGCAGGTACTCGCCGGGTGTAGGCGCGTCCGGCCTATGGCGTAAGCCTTCGGCCACATCGGCAAGCTGGCCCTGGATGAGCAGGCCGACCAGGTAGTAGGTGCAGGCGTAGCTCAGCAGCGCCAGTAACAGGTAGATCATGCCGGGCGTAGGTCCAAGGGCAGGGCCACGGCGCTGGTGTTGCCAGTGTCCAGCAGGATCAGCCCTTCACTGTGGTCATCCAGGCTCGCCAGCAAGCGGCCCTGGCTGTCCCACGCCGCCGAGCCGCCGGCGCCGATGAACGTGTCCGCCGGCCCCACACAGTTGGCCATCAGCACCGGCATGCTCAGTTCACGCGCCACTGCCGGGTAATGCAGGTAGCCTTCGCGGATGCCCTTGGCGGTTTTCGCCACACTGACCAGATACAGGTCGGCGCCGTGCTCACGGGCGGCGGCAGCGTGCGCCATGAACATCGACTCGTAGCAGATCGCCGGTGCCACTCGGTGCTCACCGACCTGCAGCAGCAATGCCTGATCGCCCGGGGTGAAGTAAGGCAACTCGTCTTCATGCAGGCGCCGTTTGGCATAGGCCTGGCGCGCAGCCATGGGGCTGAGAATCGGCATGCCGATGCGGATACCTTCGGGTGTCGGCAGTGGCAAGCCAGCCGCAACGGTGATGCCCAAGCGGTCACAGGCGGCTTGCAGCGGGTCCAGCCGTGCGGAGCTGACCGGCAGGGCGGCCTGGCGCGCCAGGGTAGGCTCATAGCCCGTCAGCGAGAGTTCGGGGAAAACCACCAGCTCGGCACCCAGCTCAGCTGCTTGCTCGATACAGGCCAGGTGACGTTGGAGGTTGCCTGGCACATCGCCCTTGAGCGACGCCAGTTGTACGGCACACAGTTTCATCTAAACCCTTCCCTGGTACAGGTTGAAGGGCCGAGCATACTACCGGCACCAACGCCTGTACCAGTGAAGGGTTTTTCAGGTTGCCGGGTGCGCGGCGAAGCGTTGGCGGAACCAGTCGTTGAGCATGGCCTTCTCGGCATACAGGCGGTCGCTGCTGCTGGCGACCCGGCCCGGGCGGCTGAGGTACATCTTGTCGCTGACCCGCTCCTCCACTTGCCGGGCGGGTTTGCCCGGCTGGCTGAGGGTGTAGGTCAGGTCAATCGTCGGCCAGGTGATCTCGCGCATGAAGCGCACATCGTAGGCCTGGCTGTGCCAAGGCTCGAAGCGCCCGGCCAGGTCGATGTCGCGGATGTCGATGACCAGTTGCTGGCCGGGTTGCAGGTAGCGTTGGCCGAGCTTCTGCAAGTACTGGGTGAGGGTTTTCATCACATAGTCATCGGCGCCACGCTCATAACCGTGGCTGTCCAGGCTGGCATCGCGGAATTTTTCCGGGTGGTCGAAACGCACCTCGACCTGCGCGGGCGGGGCACCTTGTGCCATGCTGTCCAGTGACAGCGCCATGAGCACGGCACACACGAGGGCGGTACGCATGATGCACCTCCGGGGTAGAGTGGGAGTGCTTCCATTTTACGCCTGCCATGGCGCCACCAGCAGAGGAAGATTGTAATGGGACGGTTTCGGCGGTTGCTCGCCAACATCCGGGGGCGGGACCTGGCAGTGGGCGATATCCATGGCCACTTCCAGCGGCTGGAGAAGTGCCTGGAAGCGGTTGGGTTCGACCCGGCCGTGGACCGCCTGTTCAGCGTGGGTGACCTGGTCGACCGTGGGCCGCACAGCGAGGCCGCTCTGGAATGGCTTGCGCAGCCATGGTTTCACGCGGTGCAAGGCAACCATGAGGCGCTGGCAATCACCCGCGTGCGAGGGGGGCGGCTTGACCTGGAGATGTACCGTGCAGCGGGTGGAAGCTGGTTCCTCGACCTGCCGCGGGCCGAGCAACTTCGCTATGTGGAGCGCTTCGAGCAGTTGCCGATTGCGATAGAAGTGGAAAGCGCAGATGGCCTGGTAGGCCTGCTGCATGCCGACAGCCCGTTTGCCGATTGGGCAGCCTTGAGGAGTTGGCTGGAGCTGGAACTGGATGACGATCCCAAAGTGCGGGAAGTGTGCCAGTGGTCGCGGCGGCGGCTGAAGGAAGGCAATACCCAGCCGGTGCAAGGCCTGCGCGCCTTGTTGGTGGGGCACACGCCGGTGCTGGAGCCCAAGCTGCTGGGCAATGTCTGGCACCTGGACACCGGCGGTTGGGCCAGCGGCCATTTCAGTTTGATGGACATGCGCACGCTGAAACTGCTCAACCCCGCGCCAGATGCAGCAGTAACGCCAACGCCAATGCCACCAGCATGACGCCCGAGGCTCGCTCCAGCCACGGCAGGCTGCGGGCGAAACGCCGCAGAACCCGCCGGTTACCGATGGCCACGGCAACCAGCAAGTCCCAGAGCAGCACGATGCTGAACATCCACAAGGCGTACGCTGTTTTCCAACTGTCGCTGGCACTGGCTACCATGCTGGCCAGGCTGGCATAGAACAGCGCGTTCTTGGGGTTGAGGATGCCGGACAAGAAACCCATGCCCAAGCCCCGCCACCAACCCGGTACCGCCGACTCGCCCGCGACTGCGCCCAGGCGGGTTTGCCCGGCATGGCGTAAAAACAGCACGCCGATGTACAGCAGGTAGCTGGCCCCCGCCAGTTGCAGGGCGGTGAACAGCAGGCTGCCTTCCTGCAGCACCGACAGGCCGGTGAACGCCATGGCGATGAACGCGCCATTGGCCAGGGCGATGCCCAGGCAGGCACCACTGGCGATGCGCCAACCGCTGTTGATCGAAGTGCGTGCCACCAGGAAGAAGTCCGGCCCAGGTGATAGCAGCGCGAGGAAGTGGGCGAGGGCGATGATCAGGAACTGTTGCATGGGTGGGGCTGCTCTGCGGAAAACCGCAGTCTGCTGCCCGGCCTGTCAGGCGTATTGAACAATATTGCAAGCCCAGGCGGCGGGCCTTCAGCGCCCTCGGTACTGCCCCGGCGTCACCCCCACATGGGCCTTGAACACCCGCTGGAAGTGGCTCTGATCGGCAAACCCGAGCTGGTAGGCCACCTCCGCCAACGCCGCCCCTTCACCCAACAGCTGGCGCCCGCGATTGACCCGGGCATTGAGCAGGTAGGCATGCGGTGTAAACCCGGTAGCCGCACGAAACGCACGGATCAGCTGATAGCGCCCAAGCCCGGCCTGATGGGCCAGTGCTTCCAGGCTCAAGTGCGCCGGGTCCTGGCCTTCGATGCGCACGACCAACCCGCTCAGCGCGCTTGCCTCCAGGGCGGGGGCTGCAGATAGCGGCGGCTGTGCCGAGTAGTCCAGGTCCCCCAGAAAGGCAATCAGCGCTGCATCCTTCTCACCGTTGCTGGCGCAGGAGAACAACAGGCTGTTCAACTCGCAGAATTGCCGATACACCTGTGGTGCCCGGCAGATACGCGCCGGTTCGCCTGCCCCGGCACCGCTCAGCCCCGACTCCAGGCGCAACTGCGTCAGCCAGTCGGCGTCCACATGCAGCATCTGGTAGCTCCAGGCTTGCCCGGGTGCGGGGTTGCAGGCATGTACGCGGTGGGCCGGGACAAACACCAGCGTGCCGGGCGTCAGGCGTTCCTGCCCGTCGGCAGCCCCGGTGAAATGGCTGTGGCCAGCATCCACCGCGCCGATGGAAAACGTGGGGTGGCTGTGGGCCTTGTAGCAAGCCCGGCTATGGCAGGCGCGGCGACTTTCCACATGCGCAAGTGCCGGGTCGCGCCATAGCGCGGTGTGGGGGCGGGGCATCACAAGGTCCTCGGTTTTGCCAGCAGGGTAACAGTTGCCGTTCACCCGTACAGTTTTTAACGCTGGCTGTAACTTGACCGCAAGGCCCGGCACCCGCCGAAATAGACGCCTGTTGCCAAAGGAAAACAAGAATGGACCTTTCTAGCCTGCTGCTTTTCATCCCCGCCTGCTTCGCCCTGAACATGGCGCCCGGGCCAAACAACCTGCTGTCGCTTCATAACGCCAGCCGCTACGGCCTGCGCACCGCCTGCGTGGCGGGTGGCGGGCGTATCCTGGCCTTCAGCGGCATGATTGCCCTGGCGGCCATGGGCCTGGCGGTGGTGCTGCACACCAGCGAATACCTGTTCCTGGCCATCAAGGTGGTGGGCGCGGCCTACCTGTTCTACATCGCCTGGCAGCTGTGGCGCGCACCGGTGGGCGAAGCCGTGGTGGCAAGTGACCACCCAAGTGGCACGTGGCGCCTGGCACGCCAGGAGTTCTGGGTGGCGGCCGGCAACCCCAAGGCCATTCTGATCTTCACCGCCTTCCTGCCACAGTTCGTCTCGGTCGGTAGCGCCACCCCGGTGAGCGAGCAGTTCCTGTGGCTGGGTGTGTTGTTCCTGCTGCTGGAGTGGGCGGCCATTGCCATTTACTCAGGCCTGGGCGCCTACATGCAGCGTTGGTTCAGCCAGCCTGGCCCGCGCCGCCTGTTCAACCGGGTCAGCGCCTCCCTGCTGGGCTGCGCCGGCCTCGGCTTGTTGGCGGCACGCCGCTAGTGGCGAGTAACGCGTTTATCTACCGTAGGAAGGTTGGAAACGCGTTGCTGGAACGGGGTACTGGGGTGTGGTTTTTCGAATCGCTTCTGCTTTTGAGATGCCGATGTCGATTAAATTTGTATAAGGAGCGCTGTCATCAGCAGATCTAAGTTTGAGTAGTTCTCTAGACTTTTTATACTGGCCCATGGCTTGAAACTCTGAAATGGATTCTTTATTTTTATCCCGGACTAAATCACGGTGTCTTCTTGATGTTTGGGAGAATGAAAGTTGGTCCTTTTGAGATAGGTGCTCTATGAGGTTGTTAATCATTTCATTTGGCAGGTTGGCTAATTCGATTGGCCCGGCGGCTGGTTCTTGAGTTATTGAAGAGTTTGCTTCTGGAGGGATATGGGTTCTATTTTTAGATTTGATATATTTGGTCGTTTTCTTCTTGAGCTGCCAAAGCGGAGTTCGCGATTTGCCTGTCGGGTCAACGTAATTTATAGGGTCTCCGGCGCAGTATGCATATGAATTAATCCCACCGAGACCGAAAGGGCTGGAGATATCGGGCCTGCAGAATTTCATGACGCCAGTCATGTAAAGTCGATGCCCGTTGCCTAGAAAGTATCCGCGTGCCAAGGGGTCATAGTGCTCCGCCTTGAAGCCGGTCGCGTTAAGTATTTCATTGGCATTGTGTCCATAGGCTGAAAACACATTGTTGATTGTATGTGAGTGATGTGCAGTTCCAAGCAGCGTCCCTGCTTGGTCTGTGAAGTATAAAAGGCTGGAGCTCATTGGTTATTCCTGGATTAAGTTGTGGGTCTTAGGTGTTGATTCGAATAATCATCAGTCTTATGGCAAGGTCAGTAATTCCAGCGCATGCTCAGGTTGACGCCGCTGGCTTCCTGCTGACGGCTGTCCAGGTTGTCGGTGTACTGCACGCCGCCATGCAGGCTTAACGCTTGGTTGACCTGCGCCACCACGCCGCTCTCCAGTTGTACTGAGGTATAGCGGTAGTCGGTCTTGATCTTGTCGACATCATCGAAGGTCAAGGTATCGCGGCCAGCATCACCGTGCCACAGGTTCACTTGTACGTAGGGCCGCAACAGGCGCCCGCTGCTGCCCGTGAACGCACCTTCCAGGCGTACGCCCAGCCGGCCGGTCAGTTCTACTTGTGCGTCATGGCTGATGCGCGAAACACTGTCGCTTGCGCTGTCGAGCGAGACCTTCTGTGCAATCAGCTGGGCTTGTGGCTCCAGGGTCCAGCGCTCGGACAGGGCGATGGGGTAGCCGGACTCCAGCGAAGCCGTCCAGGCATGGCCGTCGATGTTCAGCTTGTCGCCACGGTCCGAACGGGCGCGGCCATCGAGGTGGGTGTACTGCAACACGGTATCCAGATAAGCACCTTGTGGCCCGACCAGCGTCCAGTAGGTGCCCACGCTGTCGCCATCAAGCCTCAGGTCGCCGACGCTTCGGTTCTCCTCGGCCAAGGCGAAACCCTTGACGTCGGCCTCCAGGCGGCTGTGACTGACGTAGAGGCCAACATGCTGCCGATAACCGTTGTCGCCAACCTTGGCGTACAAGTCCTGCCCAACCTTGAAACCGTACAGATCGCCATCCAGGCTCGGGCTGACCGTGCCGCTCCACTGCTGGCGTAGCGCCCCGCCGTAGGCCTGGCCCCAGCTGGCGGGCAGGGCGCCTTCACCTTTGAGTAGCAGTTGGTCGCCCTGGCGCTGGTGGAATGTGCCCAGTGCCTGGCGGGCGATGATCGCAGCGCCACGTGGAGCTGCGGCATAGACGGGAACTTCCGGGCGATACAGCGGCAGGCTTTCACCTTGCACCGGGGCCGGCAGATCCACCTGACCGGGTGCCGGTGCCGCAACAGGTGGGGTTGCAGCCGGGGCAATGACAGGGCCAGGTTTGGTTGGCTGCGTCGGCTCGCCTGGTTGCGGGACAGGGGCCGGAGCGGGTGGCGCGACCACGGTTGAACGCAGGAACCAGCTGTTTTCGCTGCCAGCGGTTACGCCACCTTTGAACAGGCGATAGTCGTAGGCGCCAACCGACAGCGTCTGTGTCTGCACGAAGGCAGTGGCGGTGCTGGTGGCGCCGTCACGGGCTTCGACGACCTGAATACCATTCTGAGCCGTCGCTGCACCCGCGCCATTGAGGTTGTTGATGAACAATTGGGTAGAACCGCTGATGGCACCACGGCTGACCACCAGGCGGTCGGAGTCGGCACCGTCGCCTGCCAGCACGCTGTTCAGGCGCAAGGTGCCGTTGTTGCCAGTGTAATCGCCCTGGATGGTCAAACGGCCCTTTGCGTCGCTGCCACTGCTCAGGTCGATGGTACCGGCGTTAACCACCGATGCCTTGCTGTCACTCTGGATACTGACGATGCTGCCCTGGCGGCTGATCAGCGAGCTGCTTGCATCAATTTGCAAGGTGCCGGTGCCCGTGGCAGGGATCACGCGTGGTTGGTCGGCGCCCAGATCTCCCAGGGTGAGGGTATCGTCGAGGGTCAGCTGGCTGCCTTGTTTGAGGTTGATGCTTTCCCAGTTGGCGTACAAGGCACCTTTGCCGACCTGACTCTGCTCGAACGAAAGCGTGTCCGTGCCGGTGCCGCCGTCCAGGATAACGGCCGAGTTGCCGAGGTCGAGGGTACGGACAGTAGCCGTGTCATTCCCATTCTCCAGGATGACTCGTTTGCCGATCTGACCGCCAGTCCAGGTGAACACATCATTGTCGTTGCCAGTGCGTATTTCGCCTTTGAGCGTGCCGCCACTGAGGGTGACCTTGTCTACGCCACTACTGGTGCTGATATCACCGCCGATGGTGCCACCGGTCATGGTGATCGTGTCATTGCCAAGCCCACTGACGACATTGCCGACAACGAGGGTTTCAATCCCGAGATTCTGGGAAATATTGAGAATGTTGTCAGCAAGCTTGAGATCTATCCGGCCAATGCTGCCGCCCTGGAAGTCGGCGATGTCACCATCTTCAAACGCGCCCGTAATAGTTCCGCCGGTCATGGTGAACGTGTCCATGTCACCGCCCTGGTTCAGCGAGCCCAACGTACCGCCAGACATGGTGTACGTGTCTTGGCCATTGCCTTGCTGCAATGACAGAACCGTGCCGCCACCGATAGTGAACGTGTCGGCAGCATTCGTCTGCACGAGGGCACCCAGATTGTCACCGGGTGAAACGGTCAGGGATTCAGCGTGAGCCAGCAAAGGCAGGGTAAGCAGGGGGAATGCGGCAGGCAGCAGCAGGCGAGGGCAGCGCATAGGCAGGTCTCCGTGTCCATTGAAGGGTCCACTACCTGAAGCGTCGCTTCGGCCCTGCCTGTGTTGTATGTAATGTAAGGTGACGGGACAACTGGCAGAAATATCAGGTGGCCCGCTGCCATCAATCGCGGTAGAAGGTTTGCACCAGGTGGTAGCCGAACTTGCTCTTGATCGGCCCGTGCACCACGCGCAGCGGCTTTTTGAAGATTACCTGGTCGATGGCGCCGACCATCTGGCCCGGGCGGATTTCGCCCAGGTCGCCACCGCGTTTGCCTGACGGGCAAATGGAGAACTTTTTGGCAAGCACGTCGAAAGCCTCGCCGTTGGCGATGCGCTGCTTGAGCTTTTCGGCTTCGTCAGCGGTCTTGACCAGGATGTGGCGGGCTTGGGCTTTCATGGGGTACCTGTGCTTCGGGGAAAAAGGGCGGCATTATGCCTGCTCGCGCAACTCCACGCGATCTCGAAACTGCTCCAGCGCTTGCGGGTTGGCAAGCGCGTCGGTGTTCTTCACCGGTAACCCATGCACCACATTGCGAACCGCCAACTCCACAAGCTTGCCGCTGATGGTACGTGGTATGTCACTGACCTGGGCAATCACTGCCGGCACATGGCGGGGGGTGGTGAATTGGCGTATCACCTGGCGAATGCGCTGGCGTAGGGTTTCATCGAGCTGCAGGCCGTCTTGCAGGCGTACGAACAGCACCACACGCACATCGCCTTTCCAGTCCTGGCCGATGGCCACGCTTTCCAGCACCTGCTCGACTTTCTCCACCTGCCGGTAGATCTCCGCCGTGCCAATGCGCACGCCGCCCGGGTTGAGCACGGCATCCGAGCGGCCGTGAATCACCAGGCCGCCATGGGTGCGCTGTTCGGCATAGTCGCCTTGGGCCCAAACCCCCGGGTACTGGCTGAAATAGGCGTCGTGATAGCGGCTGCCGTCCGGGTCGTGCCAAAACCCCAACGGCATGCTGGGAAAGTTGCGGGTACACACCAGCTCGCCTTTTTCGTCCTGCACCGGCTGGCCGTGCTCATTCCACACTTCCACCGCCATGCCCAGGCCCTTGCACTGGATTTCGCCACGGCGCACTGGCAGGGTCGGGTTGCCCAGCACGAAGCACGAGACAATGTCGGTACCGCCGGACATGGACGCCAGGCACAGGTCAGCCTTGATCTTGCTGTACACGTAGTCATAGCTGTGGGGTGACAGCGGCGAGCCGGTGGACAGCAGCAACCGCAGGCTGGCCAGGTTGTGGCTGGCTGCAGGCTTAAGGCCCGCCTGCTCCAGCGCTGCCAGGTACTTGGCGCTGGTCCCGAAGGCGTGGATGCCCTCGGCGTCGATCAGGTCCAGCAGCCGTTCGGGGCCGGGGTGGAACGGCGAGCCGTCGTACAGCACCAGCGTGGCGCCTATTGCCAGGCCGCTGGCCAGCCAGTTCCACATCATCCAGCCGCAGGTGGTGTAGTAGAACAACACGTCATCGGCTTTCAGGTCGTTGTGCAGGCCGTGTTCCTTGAGGTGCTGCAGCAACACGCCACCAGCGCGGTGGACGATGCACTTGGGCACGCCGGTGGTGCCGCTGGAGTAGAGGATGCACAGCGGGTGGTCAAACGGC
Organism: Pseudomonas sp. LLC-1; assembly: GCF_002992185.1. Taxonomy (NCBI): domain Bacteria; kingdom Pseudomonadati; phylum Pseudomonadota; class Gammaproteobacteria; order Pseudomonadales; family Pseudomonadaceae; genus Pseudomonas; species Pseudomonas sp. LLC-1. The sequence goes on from NZ_LUVY01000020.1 coordinate 38,713, forward strand.
AGCGGGGTGAAACGCGGCTCGCCACCGGGCTGGTAGACGTCATCCCACAGGCTCACCCGGGCCGCGTGGAACTCGTCGGGGCGAGTGCCGCTACGGGTATGAGGTACTACGATCAGCTGCTCCAGGCCCGGCAGCTGCTCGCACACCTGGTTGACCTTGGCCACCTGATCGATGTCTTTTCCAGCGTATTGATAGCCGGCACAGACGATCAGCAGTTTGGGCGTAATCTGGCCGAAACGGTCGATGATGCCATGCACGCCGAACTCGGGCGAAGAGGTCGACCAGATCGCGCCGAGGCTGGTGCAGGCAAGCATGGCCACCAGTGTTTGCCAGGTATTGGGCATCACGGCAGCCACACGGTCGCCTGCGACGATGCCTGCGGCCTTGAACGCCGCTTGCAACCCCGCTACATGGGCGGCCAGCTGGGCGTGGGTGAGCGCCTGGCGGTGGCCATCCTCGCGTATGGAAACGACGGCCGGGCGGTCGTCGCGACGGCGCAGCAGGTGTTCGGCGAAGTTCAGGGTGGCGTTGGCGAACCACTGCGCTTCGGGCATTTGTGGCCCTTCACTCAGCACCTGGCTCGCCGGGGTGTGCCAGCGCACGTGGAAATAGTCGGCAAGGGTCTGCCAGAAGGCGGGCCGCTGTTCGATGCTCCAGCGGTGCAGCGCCTGGTAGTCGGTAAGTTGCAGGTTGTAGCGCAGGTTGACCCGTCGGCGGAAGGCATCCATCCGGCTGGCCTCGACCTGCGCCGTGGAGGGGCGCCAGAGCACATCGTTCATGCGGTTCCTCCCGTTACTGCCAACTGCGGGCTTGTTCTTTGTGGGACAGGTATCCGCTATTCCCTGTGGGAGCGGGCGTGCCCGCGAAGCAGGCTGCGCGGTGGATGGCACGGGCTTCGCCCGTGTTCGCGGGCAAGCCCGCTCCCACAGTGACCGCGCAAGCTTTCAGATTTACTCTACTTTAGCCTTTTGCACGTCCTGCGATGCCGACCACACGCGGTAGCGCACTTCGACATCCTTGGGCACATACACCACCACCGGCAGCTTGCTGTTGTAACGCAGCAGGAAGCCGTCACCGACCACCGGCACGAAGGCCTCGGTCTTCTTGCCATCCGGGCAGGCCATCAGCGTGCTGGCAGGGCCGCTGACCTTGTCCAGGCGGTAGTAGTTGTAGCCCCAGCCTTCCAGGGTGCGTTCTTCCAGGCTGCCGCCCAGGCGTTGGCGATTGCAGTCCACCTGCAGCGTCTTGCCGGCGAGGATTTCCAGTTTATAGGCCGACTCATCAGCCTGTGCCGGCAGGTGAATCACCTGCCGGGTGAAGCCTTTTTCTGCCTCGGGGTAGGGGGCGACGTCCTTCAGGCTGGCTGCCATCACAGGGGCTGCGGCAGCCAGGGTCAGGGCCAGAATCGCGGTCATCGGGGTAGGGCGCATAAGGCCTCCTTGCAAATAATCGAATGCGAGACCACTGCCAGGCCCAGGCCGCCCGTCATTGGGCCAACCAGCCACCATCGACGTTCCAGGCGGCGCCGCGAACCTGGCTTGCGGCCTCGCTGCACAAGAATAGTACCAGCTCACCCAGGTGTTCGGGGGTGACGAACGCCAGCGATGGTTGCTTCTCGGCCAGCAGATCATGCTGTGCCTGCAGCGGATCGCCACCGTTGGCAGCACGGTCGTCGATCTGCTTCTGCACCAGCGGGGTCAGCACCCAGCCTGGGCAGATGGCATTGCAGGTGACATTGCTGGTGGCCGTTTCCAGCCCGACCACCTTGGTCAGGCCGACCACACCATGTTTGGCCGCCACATAGGCTGCCTTGCCAGTCGAACCGACCAGGCCATGTACCGACGCGATGTTGATGATGCGCCCCCAGTTGCGCGCGCGCATGCCCGGCAGCGCCAGCCGCGTGCCATGGAACACGGCCGACAGGTTGAGGGCGATGATCTTGTCCCAGCTTTCCTGCGGGAACTGCTCCACCGGTGCTACATGCTGGATGCCGGCATTGTTGACCAGGATGTCGACACCACCGTATTCGCGTGCGGCCAGGGCGAACAACGCTTCAATCTGGGCCACGTCTGAAAGGTCGGCCGGGTGGTGAACGGCCTTCACCCCGTGCCGGGTGATCTCGGCCAGCGCCGGTGCCGGGTCGCCAAAGCCGTTGAGCACGATATTGGCGCCCGCGCGGGCCAGCACCTGGGCAATCCCTAAGCCGATGCCGCTGGTGGAACCGGTGACGAGTGCAGTCTTGCCTTTGAGGGTCATGCATAGCTCCTTAGACGATGCCGGTGGCGTAGAACGTGGCGATGACCACGAACACCGCCAGGGTCTTGATCAGGGTAATACCGAAAATGTCCTTGTAGGCCTCGCGGTGGGTCAGGCCGGTCACCGCCAGCAAGGTGATCACCGCGCCGTTGTGTGGCAGGGTGTCCATGCCACCGCTGGCCATGGCGGCCACACGGTGCAGTACTTCGAGCGGGATGTTGGCGGCATGGGCGGCGGCGATGAACGTGTCGCCCATGGCCGCCAGGGCGATGCTCATGCCGCCCGAAGCGGAGCCTGTGATGCCGGCCAGCAAGGTCACGGTGATGGCTTCGTTGACCAGCGGGTTGGGGATGCCACGCAGGGCATCGGCCAGCACCAGAAAGCCTGGCAGCGAGGCGATCACTGCACCAAAGCCATATTCGGAAGCGGTGTTCATGGCCGCCAGCAAGGCACCCCCCACCGCGCTTTTGGTGCCCTCGGCCAGGCGCGTGCGGATGGCGCCAAAGGCACACACCAGCACCATCAGGATGCCCACCAGCAATGCTGCCTGCACTGCCCAGATGGCCGTGAGCTTGGCCACGTCGCTTTGCACTGGCGCGCTCATGCCGGGCAGTTGCAGGCTGTGGCTGGGGCCGTACCACTGCGGGATCCAGTGGGTGAACAGCAGGTTCATCACCCCCACCAGCAGCAGTGGTGCCAAGGCCAGCCAGGGGTTGGGCAAGGCGAGGTCGGCAGCGGTTTCCGGCTCGTTGCGCAGGTCGGTGCCATAGCCTTCACCCGCACGCTGGGCTTTGTTGCGTTGGCGCTGCAAGTAGGCCATGCCGGTAAAGAACACGAACAACGTGCCGATCAGGCCCAGCCATGGCGCCGCCCAGGCGGTGGTGTTGAAGAAGGTGCTGGGGATGATGTTCTGGATTTGTGGGGTGCCCGGCAGGGCGTCCATGGTGAACGAGAATGCGCCCAAGGCGATGGTGGCCGGGATCAGGCGCTTGGGGATGTTGCTCTGGCGGAACATTTCGGCGGCGAACGGGTACACCGCGAACACCACCACGAACAGCGAAACACCGCCATAGGTGAGCAGGGCACAGACCAGCACGATGACCAGCATCGCCTGTCGGGTGCCGAGCAGGCGGATGGCGGCGGCAACGATCGACCGGGAGAAGCCGGACAGTTCGATCAGCTTGCCAAACACAGCGCCCAGCAGGAACACCGGGAAGTAGAGTTTGATGAAGCCCACCATTTTCTCCATGAACACCCCGGTGAACGCAGGGGCCACGGCAGAGGGGTCGGTGAGCAGGACGGCGCCGAGGGCGGCGATGGGGGCAAAGAGGATTACGCTGTAACCGCGATAGGCAGCCAGCATCAGCAGGGCCAGAGCGGCGAGGGCGATGAGCACGGTCATCGGGGTGGGTCTCCTGGGTGAGTCTTGTTTTTATCGGTGTGCAGGAGATAGCGGGAATCGTGCCAACATATAAAATATTGATTTATAAGTGTTTTTTGTTTTTTCTGAAATATTTGTCTCTAATTCGAGATTTTTGTTTCCCGTTGCGTCCCGTCGAGGCACAAGGGCAAAGCCCTCGCGATAGTCTCAACATGGAAACTAGAGTCTCTAATCAGAGACCGAGTGCAACCATCTTCTTGTACAGGGTCGACCGTCCTAGCCCCAACGCCTGAGCAGCCTGCGGCACATTGCCCTCGCATTCTGCGAGTGCCTCGCCAATCAGCTTGCGCTCGAATGCCTCGCAGGCCTCCCGGTATGTCTGTCGCAGCGGCCCGGCCGCTACCGGGCTCAACGGCCCCAATGCCGCACGCAAGTCCGCCACCCCCAACCGTGGCTGATCCGCCAGCAATGTCGCGCGCTCCAGCACATTGCGCAGCTCGCGAATGTTCCCCGGCCATGCATGCCGCGCCAGCAGTTGTTGCGCATCAGCCTCCAGTTCGTACTGGCTGCCCAGTTCACCCAGTATGGTCTCGCACAGCGCTGGCAAATCCTCCAGTCGCTCCCGCAGCGGCGGCACGTCGATTGGCAGCACATTCAGCCGGTAATACAGGTCGGCGCGAAACGCCCCACGGGCCATGGCTGCCTGCAGGTCGATGGAGGTGGCGGCAATGATGCGCACGTCGCTGCGCAGCATCTGGTTCGAGCCAACCGGCTCGTATTCCTTTTCCTGCAGCACGCGCAGCAGCTTGCTCTGCAGGGCTAGCGGCATGTCGCCGATCTCGTCGAGGAACAGCGTTCCGCCTTCGGCCAACTGCAGCTTGCCACTGCGGCCCTTGCGGTCGGCGCCGGTAAACGCACCCGGCGCGGTGCCGAAAAATTCGGCTTCGAGCAGCGTTTCAGGGATCGCTGCACTGTTGATGCTGACGAAGGCTTTGTGCGCCCGCGCCGACGCCGCATGGATGGCATGGGCCAGTAGCTCTTTGCCCGTACCGGTTTCGCCCAGCAACAACACCGGCGAATCGCTGCCCGCACCGCGCCGGGCGCGGCGCTTGGCTTCCAGGGTGGCAGCGCTGCTGCCCACAAACTGGGCGAAGCTGTACTTGGCTTGGCGGGCGCGCAGTTGCGAGCGGGTCGAGGCCAGTTCCTGCTGCATGCTGGCGTAGCGTTTTAGCAGTGGCGACAGGCTGCGCAGTTCGTCGAACAGGGCAAAGCCGATGGCACCGATCAGTGCGCCCTGGTCGTCGTGGATCGGCAGGCGCATCACCACCAGGGGCTCGTTCGGGGTGTCGAGCATGTCCAGCAGGATTGGCCGGCCATTGCTCACCACGTCGCGCATCAGGCTGCCCGGGATCACCGCCTCGCACGGCTGGCCGATGGCACTGGCGGCATCGGCCAGGCCAAAGCGCCGGGCGTAGCGTTCGTTCATCCAGACGATACGTGCATTGCGGTCAACGATGACCGTGCCTTCGCTGGACTGCTCGATGATCTCGAACAGCGAGTGAATTGCCAGTTGCCGTACCTGGGGGTAGTTCTTGAGGCTGTCATTGTCGTGCATGGGGCAAATTCCGAATCATGTGAAGGCCGGGCCTGTAAACCTAACCTCTGGGGTCGAATGCTTCGCGCAAGGCGTCCCCGATAAACACCAGCAACGACAAGATCACCGCCAGCGCGAAAAACGCGGTAAAGCCCAGCCATGGCGCCTCCAGGTGTTGCTTGCCCTGGGTCACCAACTCACCCAGCGAAGCACTCCCGGCCGGCATGCCAAACCCGAGGAAATCCAGTGCAGTCAGGGTAGTGATCGCCCCGGTCAGCATGAATGGCACGTAGGTCAGCGTGGCATTCATGGCATTGGGCAAAATATGTCGCAGCATCACCTGGCTGTCCGGCAGGCCCAGCGCCCGGGCTGCCTTTACATACTCCAGGTTTCGCCCACGCAGAAACTCGGCCCGTACCACATCGACCAGCGTCAGCCAGGAAAACAGCGCCATGATCCCCAGCAACCACCAGAAATCCGGTTCGACAAAGCCGCTGAGGATGATCAGCAGGTACAGCACCGGCAAGCCTGACCATACTTCCAGCAGGCGCTGGCCGAGCAGGTCGACCCAACCGCCGTGGTAGCCCTGCAACGCGCCGGCTATCACGCCAATGAGCACGCTGACGACGGTCAGGGCAAAAGCGAACAGCAGCGATACTCGCGTGCCGTACAGTACCCGCGCCAGCACATCGCGCCCTTGATCGTCGGTGCCCAGCCAGTTGCTTGCACTTGGCGGGCTGGGGGTGGGTACTTGCAGGTCGTAGTTGGGGGTGTCGGCGCTGAACGGGATGGGCGCAAACAGCATCCAGCCGCCTTGTTCCGCGATCAGTTGGCGCACATACGCACTGCGGTAATCGGGCTGGAACGGCAACTGGCCACCAAACTGCTGCTCGGTGTAGCGTTTGAGTGCCGGCATGTACAGCTCGCCCTTGTAGCCCAGCAGCAGTGGTTTATCGTTGGCCACCAGCTCTGCGCCCATGCTCAACAGCAACAGGCCGGCGAACAGCCACAGCGAGACCCAGCCCAGGCGGTTGCGGCGAAAGCGTTGCAGGCGACGGCGCGAGACGGGGGAAAGCATCAGTGCGCCCTCGTATCGAAGTCGATGCGAGGGTCGAGCAACGTGTACGACAGGTCCCCGATCAGGCGGATCAACAGGCCCGCCAGGGTGAAGATGAACAGCGTGCCAAACACGACCGGGTAATCCCGCGATACCGCTGCGTCATAGCTCATGCGGCCCAGGCCATCGAGCGAGAAGATCACTTCGATCAGCAAGGAACCGGCGAAGAACACCGTTATCAGTGCCTGCGGCAAGCCCGCTACCACCAGCAGCATGGCATTGCGCAGTACATGGCCATACAGCACCCGGCGTTCACTCAGGCCTTTGGCCCGGGCGGTGACCACGTATTGGCGGGAAATCTCGTCGAGGAAGGCGTTTTTGGTCAGCAACGTGAGGGTCGCGAAACCGCCAATCACCAAGGCGCCGACTGGCAGCACCAGGTGCCAGAAGTAGTCGGCAACCTTGCCCAGCAGGCTGAGTTCGTCGAAGTTGTCCGAAACCAGGCCGCGCACCGGAAACCAGTTGAGCGAGGTACCACCGGCGAACAGCACGATCAGCAGCAGGGCGAACAGGAACGAGGGCAGGGCATAGCCGACCACGATCAGCGCGCTGCTCCAGGCATCGAAGCGGCTGCCGTGGCGCACCGCCTTGCGAATGCCCAGCGGGATCGACACCAGGTAGGTGATCAGCGTGGCCCAGAAACCCAGCGACAGGGTCACCGGTAACTTGTCCAGGATCAGGTCCGTGACCTTGGCGCCGCGGAAGAAACTGTTGCCGAAGTCCAGCCGGGCATACTGGCCCAGCATCAGCCACAGGCGCTCGGGGGCGGACTTGTCGAAACCGTACTGGCGCTTGATCGCCTCGATCAGTTTCGGGTCCAGGCCTCGTGTGGCGCGGGACTCACCGTGCACCACTTCGGCCCGTGCGCCGGGTGCGCCGCCGCCAAGCCCTTGCAGGCGCGCCACGGCCTGTTCTACCGGGCCACCCGGCGCAGCCTGGACGATGGCGAAGTTGACCAGCAGGATCGCCAGCAGGGTCGGGATGATCAACAACAAACGGCGCAGGATGTAGGTGGTCATGGCAAGGCCTTCTGGCGTTCAGCCATTTGCGCGTTGGTCAGCGGGGTGGGGCTGATTTCCCACCAGGTGTCCAGGCCTTCGTCATAGGCCGCCTGGACCTTGGGCAGGCCAAAGCGGTTCCACCAGGCGGTGGAGCTACCTGGCGGGTAGTAGTTGGGGATCCAGTAGTAGTTCCATTGCAGCACCCGGTCCAGGGCGCGGGCGTGCTGCAGCATGTCGGCCTGGGTGTCGGCGCGCACCAGGCCGTCGATCAGGCGGTCCACGGCCGGGTCTTGCAGCACCATCAGGTTGTTCGAGCCGGGGTCGTGGGCGGCTGCCGAACCAAAGTAGTTGTACAGCTCGGCACCCGGCGACAGGGTAACCGGGTAGCCGGTGACGATCATGTCGTAGTCGCGCGCCATCAGCCGGTTGACGTACTGGGCAGCGTCGACATTGCGGATGTTCAGGGTGACGCCGATCTGGGCCAGGTTGCGCTTCCACGGCAGCAGCAGGCGCTCCATGCCCGACTGGCCGTTGAGGAAGGTGAAGGCCAGCGGTGTGCCGTCGCTGTTCACCAGGCGGTCGCCTTCGGGGTGCCAACCGGCTTGTTCAAGCAGGGCCAGGGCCTGCAACTGTTGTTTGCGGATGATTCCGGACCCGTCGGTGACCGGGGCGCTGAACACCGTGGTGAACACTTCTTCCGGTACGTTGCCACGCAACGGCTCAAGCAGCTTCAGCTCGCCGGCATCCGGCAGCTTGCGGGCCGCCAGCGGGGTGTTGGAGAACACGCTTTGTTGGCGGATGTACATATTGCGCATCATCTGCCGGTTGCTCCACTCGTAGTCCCACAACATGCCGAGCGCCTGGCGCACCCGGCGGTCCTTGAACTGCGGCTGGTCGAGGTTGAACACGAAGCCTTGGGCCACTTGCGGCTTGGCCGGGCCTAGGTGGGCGCGTTGCAGGCGACCATCCTCCAGTTGCACGCCGTTGTAGCCCAGGGTGTAAGCGGTGGCGGAGAACTCGCGGTTGTAGTCGTAACCCCCGCCTTTGAGCACCTGCCGGGCCACCTCGGTATCGCCGAAGTACTCGATGCGCAGCTTGTCGAAATTGTAGCGGCCACGGCTGGCGGGCAGGTCGCGCGCCCACCAGGTGGGGTCGCGTTCGAAGGTGATGCTGCGGCCGTTGTCGATGCGCCCGATGCGGTACGGGCCGCTGCCGACTGGCTTGTCAAAGCCGGCACCGTTGGCGAAGTCGCGTTGCTGCCAGTCGTGTTCGGGCAGTACCGGCAGGCTGGCGAGGTCCAGGGCCAGGGTGCGGCCGTGCCCGGGCTTGAAGTCGAAGCGCACGCTGTGCGGGTTCTCCACGGTCACGCCAGTGACGTCGGCGAACTGGGTGCGGTACTTGAGGCTGCCTTTGTTCATCAACAGCTCGAAGGTAAAACGTACGTCTTCGGCGCGCACCGGTTTGCCATCGGCGAAGGTGGCACGCGGGTCGATATTGAAACGTAGCCAGGCATCGTCGGGGCCGCGCTCCATGCTGTGGGCGATCAGGCCATAGACGGTATAGGGTTCATCGAACGAACGCACGGCCAGTGGTGCATACAACAGGCCATCGACTTCACTGACGCCAATGCCTTTGTCGATGTACGGCAGGATGTGGTCGAACTGGCCGATCTCGATGGCCGAGCGGCGCAGGATGCCGCCCTTGGGGGCGTTGGGGTTGACGTAGTCGAAGTGCTGGAAGCTGGCGTTGTAGCGGGGAGCTTCACCGTAGACGGTGAGTGCGTGGGCGGGCGCGGCTTGGGCATTGAAAGCCAGACAAAGCAAGAACAGGCCCCACAAACCCTGTGGGAGCGGGCGTGCCCGCGAATGCGTCGGCCCAGGCAACGAGGTTGTCTGGTCTGGCCTATTCGCGGACAAGCCCGCTCCCACACGGACTTTCATCGGCTGCGAGGACTTAGTCCTGGCGGCTGGTCACTTCCAGCAGGTGGTAGCCGAACTGGGTTTTCACCGGGCCTTGCACGGTGTTGACCGGGGCGCTGAACACCACGGTGTCGAATTCCTTGACCATCTGGCCTGGGCCGAACGAGCCCAGGTCACCGCCCTGGCGGCTGGACGGGCAGGTGGAGTTGGCTTTGGCGATTTCAGCGAAGTCGGCGCCTACTTCGATCTGGGCTTTGAGTTCGTTGCACTTATCTTCGGTGGCGACCAAGATGTGGCGGGCGGTTGCACGGGCCATGGGTACTGCTCCTTGGGGTAAAAAGGCAAGCCTAGCGCACTTGCTTGGGGTATGTCTCGCCAGGCTTGCAAGCTTCGCCTTACAGTTTTTGTGCCGCTTCGCGCAACAGGGTTTCGGTCGAGGCCCAGCCCAGGCAGCCGTCGGTGATCGACACGCCGTATTTCAGTGCGCCCTTGCCCAGCGCCTGACAGCCATCGAACAGGTGCCCCTCGATCATCACGCCGATGATCGAGCGATCGCCGGCCAGGCGCTGCGCCAGCACATCGTTGAACACCGCTGGCTGACGCGCCGGGTCCTTGCCGCTGTTGGCGTGGCTGCAATCGACCATGATGCTTGCGTGCAATCCAACCTTGGCCAGTGCCTGACGGGCCATGGCGATGCTGTTGGCATCGTAGTTCGGCCCCTTGTGGCCACCGCGCAGTACCAGGTGCGTGTCCGGGTTGCCCAGGGTTTCGATGATGGCTGGGTGGCCCTGCGCATCCATGCCGAAGTGGCGGTGCGGGTGGGCGGCGCTGCGCATGGCGTCGCTGGCGATGGCGATGCCGCCGTCGGTGCCGTTCTTGAAGCCGACTGGCAGCTCCAGGCCACTGACCATTTCCCGGTGAATCTGCGATTCGGTGGTGCGTGCGCCAATCGCGGCCCAGGCCAGCAGGTCGTCGAAGTAGCCGGCGGCCATCGGTTGCAGCAGCTCGGTGGCGATCGGCAGGCCGCGTTCGATCATGCTCAGCATCAACCCACGGGACAACGCGATGCCCGAGTGCATGTCGTCACTGCCATCAAGGTGCGGGTCGTAGGCGAGGCCTTTCCAGCCCACGGTAGTGCGCGGTTTTTCGACGTAGGCGCGCATCACCAGCAGCAGCTTGTCGCTGACTTCACGGCTGAGAGCGGCCAGGCGGTCGGCGTATTCCAGGGCTGAGCGAGGGTCGTGGATCGAGCAGGGGCCGACGATCACCAACAGGCGCGGATCGCGGCCTTCGAGGATGTCGCGGATGGCCTGGCGGTGGGCATGGACTTGCTGAGTGAGTTCGCTGGACAGCGGCATTTGCTGCTTGAGCAGGTGCGGGCTGGGCAGGCGCTTGCTGACGGTGGTGTTGGCCGCTTGCGGCTGGGTCAGGGGCAGGGCGAGGCTGGAAGCTTGCATGGCGTTTTTCCCTGGGCGGACGGCGGGTTCTGGCCCGCGTGGTCGGCCCTATCGAGGTGTTCGACAGATCGTTGAATTCGTATTGGCTGCTGCATTGCCACCTGTGGAAGACCGGTCGGAGGCGGCAGGCTGGCCCGAACGGGATTGGCTAAATCGCCAGGCATAGGTGTTTGCGTAGTAATAAGTGGCGTAGTTCATGAATCTGTCCTCAATGTGAATCGGTGTTGTTCAAAGGCCTGAAAAGCAAAACCCCCGGTCGGGGAGCCGACCGGGGGTTTGAGTATTCTCATGTTCGGCGGCCCCTCGAAGGTGGGCGCCGTGTGGGTATCGGCGCCTAGTGGCTAAACCAATACCCAAAGTAATAGCTGGCAGGTGCCACGCAGCCGGCAACGGCCAGCACAGGGCGCAGGGTGCGACCGGTGTGGTTGGCGTGGTTGCGGGTGTGTTTCGGCATGTTGCTCTCCAGTGAATGAGCCCGAGCTTACTTCAGTTTGGCCGGGCCATTCAATGGATAAATGCTATTGGGTTGATCATTTGTTTTTGTACTGTTTGGTTCAATGGCCATAACGCCCGACCAGGCTCTGCGCGCCCAGCGCGTGGCCTTGCAGCAACTGCAAAAGGCCGCTGCGGTCCAGGCCCTCAGGCAAGGTACCCAAGGGCAGGTCGGTGGCGATCAGGGTCAATGCATAGTGATGCGGGTTGTCACCGGCGGGTGGGCAAGGGCCACGATAGCTCAGGGTGCCCCGCGAGTTGCGCCCTACGGTCAGGTACTGCCCGCTGACACCGGCCGTGCCTTCCTTGAGCCCGTCCTGTTCCGGGTCGATGTTGTAGGCCACCCAGTGCACCACACCGATTCCCTTGCCGCCGTCCGGGTCGAACATGATGAGTGCCAGCGACCGGGTACCGGTGGGCAGGTTGTCCCAGCTCAGTTGCGGAGTGCGCTCTTCACCGGCGCCGCAGGCCGGGTCCGGGCCGACCTGCTGCAGGGCGATCACGCCGCCATCGGTAAATGATGAGGAACTGATCGACAGTGCGCCTTGATTGCTGCTGTTGGCCAGGGCCGTGCAGGGCAGCAGGGCGGCGAGCAGCCAGAGTTTGAGGTTCATGGCGAATCCTTGGCGGGCTTTGCGGCGCAGTGTAGCCCAGGCCAAACAAATGGGGCCGCAAAGCGGCCCCTGGGATCAATGAGATTCTGAACGCTGTGCTGGCGCCGGGTTTTCTACCGGCTCCAGCGGCGGATGCTCCTGCGCGGCGTGCATCAGGTCTTCGGTCACGCGCAGTTCGGCGCCGGTTGGCGAGAACGTGGTCGAAGCCGTAAACGGCGCCGGGTGCTCCGCCGCCGGGCGTTTGCCACGGCGCCACATGAAGAAGCACACCATGCCCAGGTTGACCACGGCAAAGGCCCAGAACAGGCCAGCCTCGCCAAATTCGGTCATCATCGGCGACATGGCGACCGGCGCCATGGCAGAGCCCAGTGAGTTGATCAGCAGCAGGCCCTGAATCATCGGTACCAGCGCATCGGACGGTGCCCGGTCGGCGGCATGGCTGACCGCCACCGGGTACAGCGTGAACACGCCGCCCCCCAGCAGGAACAGCATGGCTGGCAGCAGGAACGAGTCCGACGGCAGGAACACCGTGACCAGTGACAGCACCACACACAGCGCGGCCAGGGCAATCAGCACATCCTGGCGGTCCTTGCGGTCGGACCAGCGCCCGACCGGGTATTGCAGCAGCATGGCGCCGAGGATCACCCAAGCCATCATGTTACCGACCTCGCCCACCTCCAGGCCGATGCGTTGCAGGTACAGCGGCAGCAGGGAATAGATCCCGGCAATGGCCACGCCCGAACCGAAGCAGCCCACCAGGCCCGACGGTGCCACACCCAGCAGCTGGCGGGGTTTGAGCGGTTCGACCTGGTCCAGCAGGGGCGATACCCGCGGCAAGATCACGATGGGCAGCACCGACAGTGAAGCCAGCACGCCAGCCAGCATGAAGGGGGCGGTGTCACCCAGCTGGGTGATTTCGCCAAGGCCGGCCTGGGCGATTACCCCGGCGCCGTAGAAGGCGATCATGTACAGCGCAAGCAGGCGGCCGCGGATCTTGGCGTCGCCGGCCAGCAGCAGCCAGCTTTCGATCACCAGGAACACGCCGACCGCTGCCCAGCCGTTGATCAGGCGCAGCACAGACCACCAGGTGACGTCGTAGAACAACCCTTGCAGCAGGATGGTCGCGGCGATCAGCGAAGCGAAGCTGGTGTAGGCGCGGATATGGCCGATGCGCAAGATCAGCCGGTCGTTGAAGATTGCACCCAGGGTCAGGCCGATGAAGTAGGTCGACGAGACAATACCGATGGTGGTGGCTGATTCACCGGCAGCGCCCAGGCGCAGGGTGGTCAGGGAAGACATGAAGCCGTTGCCCAGGGCAATGATGAACAACCCGAGCAGGGGCGCCAGCGCCATGGCCAGCAAACGCGGAGACATACGTACCTCTAGTTGGATGAGCGGAATGAGCGCCTTCTCGGACGCGCACACCGGCCCGACCCGGCAAGGGGCGAGTGGCTACACGGATGCGACCTGGGCAAGACTCAACCGCTGGGCCCTTTGGGAAATGGGCCGTGCGGGGAGGGTTGAGCCTATTTCACATGTGCGTTCATGTGTTCAGGCACGGACTCTGTCATTGCTGCCGGTTGCCACCGTTCAAGGCGACGGGCGAAAAGGAGGCGCGATTCTACGGGCTTGCGCAGTTTTGCCCAAGGGGCATTGGTATGCGACGAGACGCCGCAGTCTGTGGGCGACATGAATGTGTCTGTGGCAGACAAGCCAGTGCTGCAGGGCAAACCCGGTAAGCCACTACCTGTCCCGCAGTTGCCATCCTTGATGGGTCAGCACCATGGCCCGGGTATCTTTGAGCGGCGCATCATGACTGGCCACTGCCTTGCCCAGTTCGGCAATGCTGGCCTTGACCTGTTCATCACTGGCCCATGCCGGTAGCCCGGTAATCGTGTAGGCATAGGTCACATTGGATGTCTTCTGTCCCCCCGCGTCGCTTGGCGCGCTGAACTGTTCGATCGCTGTTACCTGCGCCTTGCCAAAGCACAGGCCGTGGTCCGCCTTGTAATACTTGCGGCCTTCGTCGGTAAGCGCGTAGGCATAGTAGATGTCCGTACGTGCCGGTTGCCACAGACGGGCAGGCACTTCGGTGCGCGAGATTTCCTTCTCACTGACCACGCCCACCTTGGCCAAGGCATGCAGCGCCTTGTTGGTGCCGTGCAGGTCGAAGTCCTGGGTCTTGGTGGGGAATGAGCTGATGACGAAGCAGTGTGGATACTGGGTGTCGAGGTAGGCCTGGGCGGCTTTCCTGAAACCGGCCTCGGGGGTGTCACTGCTGTCGGAGCAACCTGTCAGGGTTGCCAGCAGCGCCAGCGGCATGATCTTCCTGTACATGGTGAAACTTCCTTGAATGGCGAAGATAAAACCGATGGCTGAAGATTAGAACCCACGGGTTAGAGCGGCGCAATCGTGGCAAGACGGCATCGCTATGGCTCACCTCGGGTATCGATACTGACGACCACCGACATGCCAGGGCGCAGTCGCCTGGCGTCGTCCTGGCCGGCATCCACAGTAATGCGCACCGGAATTCGCTGGGCAATCTTGACGAAGTTGCCGGTGGCATTGTCCGCCTGCAGCAGGGCGAACTCCGAGCCGGTGGCTGGCGATATCTGCTGTACATGCCCTTGCAACTTCAGGTGGTTCAGGGCATCCACGGTGAACGTCACCGGCTGGCCGATGCGTACATTGGCCATCTGGGTTTCCTTCATGTTGGCGATGACCCACAAGGTGTCGGGTACCAGCGCCATCAACTGCGCGCCAGAATTCACATAAGCCCCCAGGCGTGTGCCGATCTGCCCCAGCTGGCCGTCGCGCGGGGCGGTGACGCGGGTATTGTCGAGGTCGATGCGCGCCAGTTCCACGGCCGCCTTGGCATTCTCCACCGATGCTTCCAGCGCGGCCCGGTTGACCACCACCGTTTCACGGTCCTGGCGGGCGATTTCCAGCGCTGCCTTGGCCTGGGCCAGGCTGGCGACCGCTGCCGCTTCGCTGGCACGGGCCAGGTCCAGGTCGCGCCGCGACACCGAGCCGTCGTTGACCAGCGCCTGGTTGCGGCTCAGGTCGGCTTTGGCCTTGATCGCCTGGGCCATCGCATCGCCGATGGCCGCCTGGCGCTGGGCGATGGTGGCTTCGGCACTGTTGCGCTGCTGCAGGTTGTTGGCCAGGGCTGCCTGTTGTTGCTGGAGTTGGGCGATGGCCTGGGCCAGGCGCTGTTTGTAGATGCGGTCGTCCAGTTGCACCAAGAGGTCACCGGCCTTGACGAACTGGAAGTCGTGCACCGGCACGTCGACAATGTAGCCACTCAGTTGTGGGCCGATGATGGTCACCTGGCCGCGTACCAGCGCATTTTCGGTACTTTCGATGGCGCTGCCGAACGGTGGCAGGCGCCAGGCATACAGCACCAGCAGGATGCCGGCCAGGGCCACGCAGGCGAAACTGATTGACGAGAGGATGCGTACCCGCCGCGAACGTACCGGGCTGGTCGGCTCGCTGGGTGGTGTGGCACCTTCCGGGGTTTCGGCGATGGCGGTGGTGGTCGTGGTGCGGGTGTCGTCGGTCATCGGTTGGGCGCGCCGGGGGTGGAGTCGGTGAGGGTGGCCTGGCGTTTTGCGTACCAGAGCCAGGTACTACGGATGCAGATCCAGACCATTGTCAGGATAGCGATACTGCCAATCAGCACGAACACGTCGTTGTAGGCCATGATGTTCGCCTCGCGGGTGGCGGCGCTGGCCAGCAGGCGCATGCCGGCTTCGCTACGCAGGGCCGGGTCGGCGATGATGCCGCCGTAACCGCTGCCGCCACTCTGCACACGCGCATTGACCAAGGGTTCGAGGTAGCTGAGGCGGTCCATGAGGTGGCTGGAATGGAATTTTTCCCGCCAGGTCTGGAAGGTGCCCAGCAGCGCAGCGCCAATCAGGCCGCCGAGGTTGTTGCAGATGCCGAACAGTACCGAAAAGCTCACCAGGTTGCGTGGGTTGGCGCGCACATGGCTGATGCCCAAGGCCATCGACGGGCCGAGAAAGAACGTGCTGCCAAAGGCCAGCAGAAACTGGCTGAAGTACATTTGTGCCGGGCGCGTGAGGTTGCTGGAGCTGCTGTCCATGAAGGCGCCGGCAGCCATGGCCAGCAACGAGACGAACAGCGGAATCACCAGGTGGTTGGGGTTGATGGTGAGGGCGCTGCTGGCCAGGCCTGCCACGGCACCCAGCAGCATGATCCAGTACAGCGTGCGCATTTGCTCGCTGCCCATGTTCAGCGCCTGCAAAAAGCCGACTGCGCCCGTGGACTGTTCGGACGTGACCATGCGGATCAACACCACGCACAGCGCCAGGCGAATGACTGCACCGCTGCCCAGCCAATGGGTCATCAACAACGGGTTCTGCCGGTTGTGCTCGATGGCCAGGCCGCTGAAGAGCAGGCCGATCGAGGCCGCCAGCGCCACGCCGATCCACGGCGCCTCCAGCCACCAGTCGATGCGCCCCAGCGACAGCACGGCGCAAAGCAGGGCTGTGCCACTGGCGATCAGGGTGAAGGTGAGGAAGTCCAGGGGCTCGAAGGTCTTGAAGCGGTCACCGGGTGGCAACTTGAGCATCAACACGCAACCCAGCGCGGCCAGCGCCAGGCCCAGCTCGAACAGGTACAGGCCACGCCATTCGGCGATTTGCAGCAGGTCTTCGGAAAAGATGCGTGCCAGCGGCAGCGCCAGCTGCGAGGCGCCCAGGCCCAGCACCATTGCCTTGAGCCGCCATTGCGCCGGGAACGCCTGGATCATGTAATACAGCCCCAGCGAGCTGAGCGCGGCACCGACCATGCCGTGGGCCGCGCGTACCGCGATGGCCGAGTTGAGGTCGTTGACCAGCAGGTGGGCGAAGGTGACCAGGGCGTACAGCACCAGGAACACCTCGGTGAAGGCACGCAGGCCGAATTGTTGGCGAAACTTCACCAGCAGCAGGTTGATGGACACGTTGGTCATGACGTAGGCGGCAGGCAGCCAGGCCATTTCTGCCGTGGTCGCGCCCAAGGCGCCTTGCAGGAACACCAGGTTGGCGGTGACCAACGCATTGCCAAGGCCACCGGTGATTGCGACCAGCAGGCCGACCACGCCGTAGGCCAGGCGCCTGGCTGGCGAATGCAAGGGCGTGGAGGGGGAGCCTGGCAGGCTGGGTTTTTCGTGGGGGAGCCACTGGCGTGGGGCGTACTTGTCCATGGGCAGACTGTACTTGAGCGGCGGTGGCAAAGAAAACAATTGTGCCTGTGCCGGCCTCTTTGCGGGTAAACCCGCTCCTACAGGGATTGCACCAACCTTGAGGCTGGCGCTGTACCTGTAGGAGCGGGTTTACCCGCGAAAGGGCCGGCACAGGCTATAACAGCTGCTAGCCTCCAGACTCAGAAATCAACACTGGCCGACAAGCGCAATACCCGCGGTGTGCCTTGGGTCAGGTAATTGTTCGATGTCGACGCTGAAGCCCAGTACGCCTTGTTCGCCACATTCTCCACATTGGCGCGCAATGTCACCTGCTTGTCATCGACCTTGAAGCGATAACGCCCGCCCAGGTCTACCCGGGTCCAGGCCGGAATGCTCAGGCTGTTAGCCGCGTTTACATACTGGCCCCCCGTGCGCAGCAACCGGGCGCTCAGCGCAGCCCCCTCCAGGCCAGGCACGTCCCAGTCGGCACCCAGGTTGAACTGGAAGCGCGGTACACCGGCAGCGCGGTTGCCGTCGTTGCTGCCATAAGCGGTATTCTTCTGTTCGGTGTGCATGAACACCGCGCCGGTCAGCAGGCGCAGGCCGTCCACCGGTTCACCGAACACATTCAGCTCCACCCCTTTGTTGACCTGTTCGCCGTCCATGCTGAAGGTGTCCTGCTGCGCCCCGGGTACGCGGTAGGTGACGCTGTTGGGCTGCTCGATACGGTACACACCCAAGGTGGCGCCGAAGCTGTTCCAGTCCAGTTTCACCCCGGCCTCGACCTGCTTGCTGCGCTTGGGCGGGAACACTTCGTTGGCATTGGTGACGCTGGAAGGGGCGGTCGGGCCCTGGGCCAGGCCCTCGATGCGGTTGGCATAGAACGACACATGCTCCCAAGGCTTGATCACCAGCCCATACACCGGGGTAGTGATGGACTCGTCGTAAGGCGTGTTGCGCGCACCGGTGGCGGTCGCCCAGCTATCAACGCTGATCGACTGCCGGCGCACGCCAACGGTCAGCAGCACACGGTCATCAAGAAAATCCAGCGTGTCGGACAGCGCGACACTCTTGTTGCGGTTTTTACCGACAATACGCGGGTCATGCAGGTCGCTGCCGAAGTAGGTATCGGTCGGGCGCGGTACCTTCACCGGGTTGTACAGGTTGCTGTCGTAGCGCTTGGCCGCCGCCAGCGCTTCATAGGCGGAACGTTGCTCGCCCCACATACCCGACAGGCCAAAATTGACCCGGTGGCTGACCGGGCCGGTGGCAAAACGGCCGTTGAGCCCGGCGACGGCGCTCTTGTTGTCCTCGTCGTGAGGGGAATAGAGGAAGCCGCCGCGCGCGGTGCCATTGGCGTCGCTGACATACAGCGAGGAGTACTCGCCATTTTCGCGGGTGTGCTTGGCGCCAGCACCGGCGTACAGCATCCAGTTGTCGTTCAGGTCGTACTCGGCGTTGACCATGCCGTAGGTATCTTCGAGCTGTGACCAGCTCCAGTCCTGCGAGTAGTTGTCACGCGCCGATGGGGCGTGGGGCACTTTGCTGCCGGTGGGGTAGATCACCGCGCGGCCCTGATTGATGCGCTCTTTCTGGTAACCCAGGTCGGTGGACAGGCGCAGGCGTTCGCCTCGGTAGTCCAGCGCCACGGCAACCAGGGTGGAATGCTGGACCTCGTCGTCGACGCCGGTGCCACCGTCATGCTGGGCCAGGTTGACGCGTGCGCCGAAGCGGTTGTCTTCACCAAAGCGCTTGCCCAGGTCCAGGTGGCCACCGATGTTGTCGCCTGTGGCGTAGTCGAGGGTGACATGGCGCGTCGGGGTGTCTTCGGCGCGCTTGGGCACCAGGTTGATTGCACCCCCGATGCCGCTGCCTTGTGGCGCGACCCCATTGAGAAAGGCGCTGGACCCTTTGAACACCTCGACCCGTTCGAGCGCCTCGGTGGTCACGATCTGCCGTGGCAGCACGCCGTACAGGCCGTTGTAGCTGATGTCGTCGGTGTTCAGCGGCAAGCCGCGTATGGTGAACACTTGCGAGAAATTGCCGAACCCCGCCGACTGGCGCACCGCCGCGTCATTGAGCAACACATCACCCAGGGTGCGGGCTTGCTGGTCGGCGATGGTCTCGGCGGTGTAGCTGGTGACGCTGAACGGCACGTCGCTGATTGCCTGGTCGCCGAGCACGCCCAGCTTCGCGCTGCGGGCCACCTGGCCGCCTTGCCAGGTGTCGCTGCTGGCGGCCAGGTCGCTGTTGATGGTGGTCGCGCCCAGTTCCAGGGCATTGCCCAGGTCGACCGTGGGGGCCAAGGTATAGCCGCCGCTGTCGGTGGTTATCAGGCTGTAGCCACTGCCGGCCAGCAGACGGGCGAAGCCTTCCGGGATGCTGTAGCTGCCTTCGAGGCCTTGGCTTTGCACGCCCTTGAGCAAAGCCGGGTCGAACGACAACGGCACCCCGGCGCTGGCGGCGAAGCGCGCCAGTACATCGGCCAGCGGGCCGGCCGCCAGGTGATAGGTGCGCGGGGTGGCGTCGGTTGCCATTGCCACAGGGGCTGTGGCGGCCATGGCGATGGCAAGGCCTAGGGCCTTGAAAGGCAAGCGGTACGGCTGGCGGGGCGTCATGCGAAGGTCCTGTGGATGCAGAAGATGAAGGTTCTGCACTCATCACCGGACGAAGCAGGAAAAGGTATCACTGAAATGTTCGCAACCCTGCCGGGATCGTGTCAGCTCAACGGTTCCACGGTCACCCAGAAGCGGGACAGGCCCTGGAGGGTGACGGGCAGGGTGTCGCTCAGCAGCCGCAGGCTGGCATCGGTGTCTGTCAGCGGGAAGGCGCCCGATACCTTCAACTCGCGCACTGCCGGGTGGCAGCGCAGCACACCGGGGCGGTAGCGGCCCAGCTCCCGCAGCAAATCGGCCAGGCGCATGTCGCGCGCCAGGAGCATGCCGTGCTCCCAGGCCAGGTCGCCGATCTCCAGCGGCGAGGCAGGGAGCGCGCGTTCGGCATCGAAAGCGCTGCGCTCGCCAGCCTTGAGCAGCAGCCCGCCGGTGGCGTACAGGGGGCGGGTTTCGACTGCGCCTTCAAGCACGGCCACCCGTGTCAGCGCGCCATCGATTCGCACACTGAAACGTGTGCCCAGCGCAGTTGCCAGACCTTGCCGGGTGCGCACCAGCAGGGGCCGCGCTGGGGTGGCACGGTCCTTGGCGCTGGTAATCAGAATTTCGCCTGCCAGCAGGTCGATGCGGCGCTGCTGGGCGTTAAAGGTAATGTCAATGGCGGTGTCGGTGTTCAGCAGCACCTGGCTGCCATCTGCAAGTGTCAACGAGCGTTGCTCACCCACCGCTGTGCGTGCATCGGCAGCCCATTGCTGCCACGGCGTTTCGCGCCAGGCCAGCCAGGCTGCTGGTGCGGCCAGCAGCCACAACCCCAGGCGCTGCAAGGCCTGGCGGCGGCTGACGGCACCGTTGCGGCTAAGCCGGCGCAAGGTTTCGCCGGTCACTGGCGTGGGCAGGCGGCGGAAGTCGCCCAGAATGGCCTCGGCCCGCTGCCAGGCCTGGGCGTGCTGGGCGCTGCGCTGGCACCAGGCCTGCACCGCACGGTGGTCGTCTTCGGTGGCGGTGCCCGACTGCAACTGCACCAGCCAGTCGGCCGCCTCGCCGAGAATCAGCGGGTCGATGCGCTGCTCCATCAGTCGATGCTCAGGCAGGCGAGAAAAGCGGTGCGCATGTCGCGCTTGATGGTAATCAGCGATACCTGCAGGTGTTCGGCGATTTCTGCGTAGGTCAGCCCGTCCAGCTGCGACAGCAGGAACACCTGGCGCACCCGGGCTGGCATGTCGCGCAGCATGGCATCGACGCGGTACAGGGTTTCGAGGATCAGCCAGCGTGTTTCCGGTGAGGGCACTTCGGGCTGCGGCAAGTGGGCGATGGCCTCCAGATAAGCACGCTCGACATCCTGGCGGCGCCAGCGGTCGACCACCAGGCCCTTGGCGATGTGGGTAAGCAACGCCCGGGGTTCACTGCCGAAGTAGCTGCTGCCCTGGCGGCTCAGCAGGCGCACGAAGGTGTCATGCGCCAGGTCGGCTGCATCGCAGGCATTTCCCAGTTTGCGCCCTAGCCAACCCTGCAGCCAGCCGTGGTGCTCGGTGTACAGCGTCTGGACCTGCAGGTTGAGGGTAGGGTCGGCGGGCGGCATGGCAGGCGCGAGGTTCCGGGAGAGGGGTGTAATTAAGAATTGATCGCATTCTAAGCCTCTGCCTGGAACCTGGCAATGCGCGCTTTTACAAGGCCTTGGCCAAAAACGCCGCTGTGCGGCTTGCCGCACACCCAGCCACCACCTGCGGCGTGCCACTGACCACCACCTTCCCCCCGGCATCGCCGGCACCCGGCCCGATATCGATCACCCAGTCGCTTTGCGCTACCACACGCATGTCATGTTCGACTACCACCACGCTGTGCCCGCCGTCGACCAGGCGGTTCAGTTGCACCAGCAACCGGTCGATGTCTTGCGGGTGCAAGCCGTTGGTGGGCTCGTCCAGCACATACAGCGTTGCCCCGCGGGCCGTGCGTTGCAGCTCGGTCGCCAGTTTGATCCGTTGCGCTTCACCACCGGACAGTTCGGTAGCCGGTTGGCCCAGGCGAAGGTAGCCTAGGCCGATGTCCTGCAACACTTGCAGGCAACGCCGCGCCGGTGGCTGTTCGGCAAAGACCTGCAGGGCCTGCTCGACAGTCAGCTGCAGCACTTGGGCAATGTTCATGCCTTGCCAGCTTACCGCCAGGGTTTCAGGGTTGTAGCGGTCGCCATGGCAGGTGGGGCAGGGGGCGTAGACACTGGGCATGAACAGCAGCTCAACGCTGACGAAGCCTTCGCCTTCGCAATTGGCGCAGCGCCCCTTGGCAACGTTGAAGGAAAAGCGCCCTGCGTCGAAGCCCTGTGCCTTGGCCTGCTCAGTGGCCGCGAACAGCTTGCGCACGTGGTCGAACAGGCCGGTGTAGGTGGCCAGGTTGGAGCGAGGCGTGCGGCCGATCGGCTTCTGGTCGACCTGTACCAGGCGCTTGATGCTGTCCAGGCCAGCGCTGACATGCCCACTGCCGGTCTGCTCAGGTGCGTCCTCCAGGCTTGGCTCTTCGGGCTCGCTGCGTTGCTCGGCATGGCCCAGGTGCGCACCGACCAGCTCCAGCAGGGCCTGGCTGACCAGGCTGGACTTGCCCGAGCCGGAAATACCCGTAACGGCGGTAAAGCAGCCCAGCGGGAAGGCGGCGCTGAGGTTGTTGAGGTTGTTGCGGGTAATGCCTTCAAGCGTGAGCCAGTCTCGGGCCTGGCGTGGCGTATGTGTGGCCCGGGACTGGGCGTTGAACAGGTAGGCGCGGGTGCATGATGGCTCGATCTCGGCCAGGCCTGCGGGCGGCCCGCTGTAGAGGATGGTGCCACCATGCTCGCCGGCAGCCGGCCCTACATCCACCAGCCAGTCGGCGCGGCGCATGGTGTCCAGGTCGTGCTCCACCACATACACCGAGTTGCCCGCGTGCTTCAGGCGTTGCAGGGCGTCGAACAACGCTTCGCTGTCGGCCGGGTGCAAGCCGGCCGAGGGCTCGTCGAGCACGTAGATCACACCGAACAGCTGTGAGTTGAGCTGGGTGGCCAGGCGCAAGCGTTGCAGCTCACCCGAAGACAAGGTGGGGGTGCTGCGCTCCAGGGCCAGGTAACCGAGGCCAAGGTCGAGCAGCGTGTCGATGCGCTCCAGCAATTCCTTGGCGATGCGTTGTGCCGCCAGGCGCTTTTCCAGGGTCAGGTCGTCTTGCGGGTGCGCCAGATAGTCAGCTGCCGCCACTTTGCCGAACACCTCAGCCAGCGCCTGCAGCGACAAGTGCGACAGTTCGGCGATATCCAGGCCGGCGAAGGTCACGCCCAGCGCCTCGCGCTTCAATCGCTTACCCTGGCACAGCGGGCAAGGGCTGGGGCGCATGTACTGGGCCACGCGTTTACGCATCTGTGCGCTCTGCGAGTGCATGAAGGTATGCAGCACGTAACGCCGGGCACCCATGAACGTGCCTTGGTAGCTAGGCTCCAGCTTGCGCTTGAGTGCGGCGCGGGTCTGCGCGGGCGTCAGGCCGGCATACACCGGTGCGGTGGGCGTTTCTTCGGTGAACAGGATCCAGTCGCGTTGCGCCTGGGGCAAGTCGCGCCAAGGGATATCGACGTCATAGCCCAGCGTTACCAGAATGTCGCGCTGGTTCTGCCCCTGCCAGGCCATCGGCCACGCGGCCACCGCGCGTTCGCGAATGGTCAGTGACGGGTCGGGGACCATGGTCGCTTCGGTCACCTCGAAGACCCGGCCCATGCCATGGCACTCCGGGCACGCGCCCTGGGGCGTGTTTGGCGAAAAGTCTTCGGCATACAGCATCGCTTGCCCGGCCGGGTAGTGGCCGGCGCGTGAGTAGAGCATGCGGATCGAGCTGGACAAGGTGGTCACGCTGCCCACCGAGGAGCGCGCACTGGGTGTGCCACGTTGCTGCTGCAGGGCCACGGCTGGAGGCAGGCCTTCGATCGCATCTACGTCTGGCACGCCAACCTGGTCGATCAGGCGCCGGGCATAGGGCGCCACGGATTCGAAATAGCGGCGCTGGGCTTCGGCATAGAGCGTGGAAAAAGCCAGTGAGGACTTGCCCGAACCGGACACACCAGTGAACACCACCAAGGCATCACGGGGTATATCGACATCGATGTTCTTCAGGTTGTGCTCGCGGGCACCACGGACTCGAACAAAACCCATTAGCGAGGTAGGGCGTTGATGCATGTGGTGATCCTTCATCGTTCGTGGCATTGACGTTAGGGTACCAAGAGCCGTGGGGTAATGGTTCCTTTAATGAGACCTGAGAGTTTTTGCGCTTTGGGTATGCGAATACAGTGGCCTCGCGAATTAATGAAAACTCGGAGGTAAAAATGCACCGCTCGCTAACAGAAACTGCGGGTCGCCAGAACTTGACCCACACGAGAATAAAGAGCGCTGAGCGCGTTTATTCACCTTACGGCTTTGGCAGGCCACAGGCCGACAGTGTGTTGGGTTTTGCCGGATACCTCAGCGCGTTGAATGGCGATGGCTATTTTTTGGGCAATGGCGTGCGCATGTACAACACCCAGTTGATGCGGTTTCATAGCCCGGATAGTTTCAGCCCATTTGGCCGTGGAGGGATCAATGCTTATGCCTATTGCGAGGGCGACCCCGTGAACCAGATAGACCCGGATGGCCATTCGGCGGTTTCTGTAGTAGGCAAAGCTCTCTGGGCTGCCGCGTGGGGCGCGGATACGGTGACATCGGTGGATGCGGCAGCAAAAAGAATTCTCCACCGGTCGATCCAGAAAATGAAAGGGCGGCGTGTGCCCCCGATGAATGGAAATAGATGCCGAGGGAACGAGGCATTGATTAACGTCGGAACGACGGTTGCTATGGGCGGGTATAATTTACCGGATTTGGTCATGGAATCGTTGACGACGTTGGGCCCGTTCAAGGAGAACCTAATTAACGGGTTTACGGGATTCGGCGCTGTGGCGGCTACCGTGGGCAAGGCAACAAGGGCATTTCGTAAGGTCAAGCAAACTAATGCGTTGGCCAAAAAACACAATTTTTCGCGGCCGAAGCTTTTGTGGGAAGCTGTAAAAGAGGCGTACGGATGGAACCTGCTGCGTGGTAACGAGTCGGCTATCCTCGAACCACGGGACAGAACGATAGTGTTGCAAATTGATGAATATAGGGTTCCAACGGGAAATTACATCAGGAAAGGCAAACTGAATTTCGGTTCCACCGTGTGAAACCAATTTGGATTGTGCTTCCAGTCTCCTCGCGTTTAGCTGTGGTCAGACACGACCTGCCTCCCCCGTCGTGACCTCAAGGCGAACAACAAGAACGGGAAACCACCCGCGCGAGGAGACTCTACATGTCCCGACATCAGCACATCCTGGCCTGGCTTGACGATGTGGCCAGCGAGCTGCACGCGATCCGTCACGATATCCACGCTCACCCGGAACTGGGTTTTGAAGAAAACCGCACGTCGGCACTGGTCGCCCGGTTGCTTGAGGCGTGGGGCTATGAGGTGCACACCGGCATCGGCAAGACTGGCGTGGTCGGCGTGCTACGCAATGGCAGCAGCCCACGTCGTCTGGGCCTGCGCGCCGACATGGACGCGCTGCCCATCCACGAGGCCACGGGCGCGACGTACAGCAGCCAGCACCAGGGTTGCATGCACGCCTGCGGCCATGACGGTCACACCACCATGCTGCTCGGCGCCGCGCGTTACCTGGCGGCGACCCGGCAGTTCGACGGCACGCTGACGCTGATCTTCCAGCCGGCCGAGGAGGGCCAGGGCGGCGCCGAGGCGATGCTGGCCGACGGCTTGCTGGAGCGCTTCCCTTGCGATGCACTGTTCGGCATGCACAACATGCCGGGCCTGCCAGCCGGGCACCTGGGCTTTCGCGAGGGCCCGATGATGGCCTCGCAAGACTTGCTGACGGTGACCCTCGACGGGGTTGGCGGCCATGGTTCGATGCCGCACCTGACCGTCGACCCGCTGGTGGCGGCAGCCAGTGTGGTAATGGCGCTGCAAACCGTGGTGGCGCGCAATATCGATGCGCAGGAGGCGGCAGTTGTCACGGTGGGTGCGCTGCAGGCCGGCGAAGCGGCCAACGTGATCCCGCAGCAGGCGCTGCTGCGCCTTAGCCTGCGTGCGCTGAACGCCGAGGTGCGGGCACAGACCCTGGAACGGGTGCGGGCGATCATCGTCAGCCAGGCCGAAAGCTTTGGCTGCAGTGCCAGCATCGAACACCGTCCGGCTTACCCGGTGCTGGTCAACCATGGCGCAGAGAACGCCTTCGCCACGCAGGTCGGGGTGGAACTGCTGGGTGCCGAGGCGGTGGATGCCAACACCCGCAAGCTGATGGGCAGCGAAGACTTCGCCTGGATGCTGCAACGCTGCCCGGGCGCCTACCTGTTCATCGGCAATGGGGTATCGCGGCCGATGGTGCACAACCCGGCCTACGACTTCAACGACGACATCCTGCTGACCGGCGCCGCCTACTGGGGCGCGCTGGCAGAGCGCTGGCTCGCGCCCGCCTGACCTTCCCATTTACGACTGCCGCTGGAACCCGGGTGCGACCGCGCCCGGGTGATCACCCAATCATTGTGTGGAGTGTTCCCCTATGCAGACTTCGAGCACTGGCGTGTCGCGTACCCGGCAGGTGGTCGCTGCCGTTATCGGCAATGCCCTGGAGTGGTATGACTTTATCGTGTATGGCTTTCTGGCCAGCATCATTGCCCGGCAGTTTTTCCCGTCCGACGATGAGTACGCCTCGCTGCTGATGGCCCTGGCCACCTTCGGCGTCGGCTTTTTCATGCGCCCGGTGGGGGGTGTGCTGCTGGGCATGTATTCCGATCGCAAGGGCCGCAAGGCGGCCATGCAGATGATCATCCGGCTGATGACCGTGTCGATCGCCATGATCGCTTTTGCCCCCGATTACCTGGCCATAGGCATGGCCGCGCCGATGCTGATCGTGGTGGCGCGCATGCTGCAGGGCTTTGCTACCGGTGGCGAATACGCCAGCGCGACAGCGTTTCTGGTAGAAAGCGCGCCTGCCCACCGCAAGGGGCTGTATGGCTCGTGGCAACTGGTGGGGCAATGCCTGGCGGTGTTTTCCGGGGCGGCGATGGTCGCCCTGGTGACGCACCTGTGTTCGCCTGAGGCACTGGACAGCTGGGGGTGGCGCATTCCGTTCGTGCTCGGCCTGCTGATCGGCCCGGTGGGGCTGTGGATTCGCAAGCACATGGAAGAGCCCGAAGAGTTCGTCGAAGCGCGCCGCCAGGCCAAGGGCCAATCGCCCAGCCTGTGGCAGGTGTTGCGTGAGCACCGGCGCAGCCTGCTGGTGTCGATGGGCCTGGCCTGTGGCGCGACGGTGTCGTTCTACGTGGTGCTGGTGAACATGCCGACCTTCGCCCACAAGAACCTCGGGCTGCCGCTGGACCAGGTGCTGCTGGTGCAGATGCTGGCCGTGGGGCTGATGACCGTGGTGATTCCGTTGTCTGGCGCGCTGTCTGACCGGCTGGGGAGGCGCCCGGTGTTGATGGCCTTCACCTTGGCGTTCTTCGTGATGGTCTACCCGCTTTATGTCTGGGTGGCCGCCGCGCCGTCCGTGGAACGCCTGCTGATCATGCAACTGCTGCTGTGCACCGCCATCGGCGGCTTCTTCGGCCCGGCACCCACTGCCTTGGCCGAGCAGTTCCCGGTCGAGGTGCGCTCCACCGGGGTGTCGGTGGCCTATAACGTGGCAGTGATGGTGTTCGGCGGCTTTGCCCCGTTGATCGTGACCTGGCTGAGCAAGGTGCTCGGCACCCCGGTGGCGCCTTCGTTCTATGTGCTGTTCGCCTGCCTGCTGACGCTGCTGGGTACCTACTGCCTGAAAGAAGCACCTCGGTTGGCCAAGCCTGCCGCCTTCAACCTTGGAGTAAAACCGTGAAGCCGCTAGCCATCGACCCCATCGTAGCCCTCGATGCCGAGGCATTGTCCCAAGCCATCCATGCCCGTCAGGTGTCGTGTCGGGACGTGATGCAGGCCTATCTGCTGCACATCGAACGCTGCAACCCTGTAGTCAATGCGCTGGTGTCGCTGCGCCCGGCCGAAGCGCTGCTGGCCGAGGCTGATGAGCGTGACCGTGAACTGGCCCGCGGCCATTCACGAGGCTGGATGCATGGCATGCCGCAGGCGATCAAGGACCTGGCAGCCACTGCCGGGCTGCGCACCACCCTTGGCTCCCCCTTGTTTGCCGAACAGGTACCCGAGCAGGACGCGATCAGTGTTGCGCGGGTGCGGGCGAGCGGGGCGCTGATCGTGGGCAAGAGCAACGTGCCCGAGTTCGGCCTCGGCTCGCAAACCTACAACACCCTGTTCGGTACCACCACCAATGCCTACGACCCGCAGCGTGTGGCCGGTGGCAGCAGTGGCGGGGCGGCAGCGGCGCTGGCCATGCGCCTGCTGCCGGTCGCCGACGGGAGCGACATGATGGGCTCGCTGCGCAACCCGGCGGCGTTCAACAATGTGTTCGGCCTGCGCCCCTCACAGGGCCGAGTGCCCCATGGACCTGCGCCCGAACTGTTCGTGCAGCAGCTGGCCACCGAGGGGCCCATGGGCCGCAGCGTGGTTGACGTGGCGCGGTTGCTGTCGGTACAGGCTGGTGTCGACGCACGGGCACCCCTGTCGCTGAGCGAAGGTCGGCGGGATTTTGCCGCCGGTTTGCAGCATGATTTCCGGGGCGTGCGGGTCGGCTGGCTGGGGGATTACAACGGCTACCTGCCCATGGATGACGGGGTGATGAGCCTGTGCGAGTCGGCGCTGGCCGACTTTGCCGAACTGGGTTGCCGGGTGGAGGCTTGCCAGCCGGGGTTCGACCTCGCGCGTTTGTGGCAATGCTGGCTGACCCATCGCCACTTCCTGGTGCACGGCAATCTCGCCGCGGCCTACGCCGACCCGAACAAGCGCGCACTGCTCAAGCCTGAAGCACAATGGGAAGTGGAAGGGGGCTTGCAACTGAGTGCGGCAGCGCTGTACCAGGCTTCGCTGGACCGCAGCGACTGGTACCGTGCATTGGCCCATCTGTTCGAACGTTACGATTTCCTGCTGCTGCCATCGGCCCAGGTGTTCCCTTTCGATGCACGCCAGCCATGGCCGACGGTGGTTGGGGGGCGGGTGATGGACACCTACCACCGCTGGATGGAGGTGGTGATCGGACCGACCCTGGCCGGCTTGCCGAGCATCAGCATACCGGTCGGGTTCAGTGCTGCCGGGTTGCCCATGGGCCTGCAAATCATAGGCCCGGCCCAGGCTGACCATGCCGTGTTGCAGTTGGCGTATGCCCATGAACAGCTCACCCGGTGGGTGGAGCGTTGCCCACCCCATTGCCTGCAGGCGTCATGAAAGCAGCGGGCAGGCGCGGATCTTGCTGGCTATGCTGACCATCCCGCAACAAGGAGGTCAAACCCATGGGCATCACGGCAGACAGTGGCGGCGTGCGTTCCGTGGAACGGGCGTTGGCCATTGTCGACCTGTTGGGCGAACACCAGGCACTGGGCCTGGAAGAACTGCATTACCTGACGGCGCTGCCCAAGGCCACCGTATCGCGCATGCTCGCCACCTTGCAGGAGCAAGGCTGGGTGTACCGTGGCCTGAGCGACCGGCGCTACCGGCTGTGCGCGCGTCGCCTGTTCGGCGACCGCCAGTTGCGTTTCAAGCGACGTCTGGTGGAAAGTGCTGCGCCCATGCTGCTGGAACTGAGCGAGCGCACCGGGCTGGTAGCAGACCTGTCGTGCTTCGACGGCGAACGGCTGGAGGTGATGGAAAGTGCCATCCCCCAAGTATTGCGCAAGCGCTATCCGCACACCTGCCAGATTGTTGGGCATCATGCCAGCCTGTTCCATTCGGCGATGGGGCGGGCCTGCCTGGGTGAGCTGGCGGAGGACGAAGTGCAGCGCCTGGCGGCACACGAGCGGCTGGGTGATGACACGGTGCTGCGCAATATCGAGGAAGACGCACACAAGGGCTTTGGCCAGCGGACTGAAGGGCACTGGGAGTATCCGGTGCGGTTGCCGTTCCTGATTCGCGCCATCGCCTTGCCGGTGCATGCCGACGGGCGCCTTGCCGGGAGCATTGCCTTGCACTGGCCACTGGACCAGGCGCCGGTCGAGCGGGTGTTGAACCTGCACCTGAACAGCCTGGCGACTACCGTGGGCGAGGTGCAGCGGGCATTGTCGGTTTGAGGTTTCGGCGTTGGTGCCGTGGCAGCAAGGTCGGCATGCCGCACACTGGCTTACCGCTCCAGGCTGTACATCCGGCACTCCGCCAGCAACGCCAGCAGGTTCGGCTCCCGCTCCCGGGCTTTCAGAAACACCACACCGATATGCTGCTGCAAGCGATATTGCGGCTTCAAGGCAATCAACCGGACGCGGTTCTCGTATACCGCAGCGATGCGCCCGGGCAGCAGGGCAAAGCCCACCCCCGAGCTGACCATGCTCAGCAATGTGAAGATATCGTTCACCTGCATGGCCACCTTCGGTTCAAAGCCGGCCTGCTGGAACACCCGTGCGCCATCGCGGTGGGTGGCGAAGCCCTGGGTCAGGGTAATGAACGTGGAGTCGGCCAGGTCTGCCAGGTCCACTTCGGCTTGCTCGGCGAAAGGCGAGTCGGTGGGGACCGCGAGGAAGATATCGTCGGAGAACAGCGGCAACTGCTCGCAGGCCGGGTCGCTGACGCTTTCATCAAGGGAGACCAGAATGGCCTCCAGTTCGTGGTTCTTCAGGCGCTGCAGCAAGTCGATGTTGGAGCCCAGGGTGAGGTCGATGTTCAGTTCGCTGCGGCGCAGTTTCAGGCCCATGACCAGCTTGGGCACGGTCTTCACGGTTAGCGAATAGAGCGCGCCCAGGCGGAAGCGCTCAGCATAGAAGCCGGCGGCCTCACGGGTCTGGCGCACCATCTGCTCAGCGTCCTGGATCAGCTGTCGGGCCTTCTTTTCCAGCACGTAAGCACTTTCCAGCGGGATCAGCTGGCGGCCTTCATGCTTGAACAACGGGCAGCGCAGGGCGCTTTCCAGTGAGTGGATGGCGCGATGCACACTGACCGCACTGGTGGACAGCTCGCCCGCGGCGCGGCCGAGGTTGCCGGTGCGCATGAAGGCGAGGAAGGTTTCCAGCTTTTTGAGGGTGAGTTCTTCGTCGATCAGCATGGGCGGCCTTGGGCGGTCATTGCATGGATTCGATCAATGCCCACAACGCCGGGTCATCGAAGTCATTCACAACCAGCCTGGCCCCCGCCGCCAGCAACCGCTCTGGCGTTTGCGTCGTGGCCACGCCTACGGTGAAGATGCCTGCACCACTGGCCGCGGCCACGCCTGGTAATGAGTCCTCGAAGGCCAGCGCTTGCGCGGCTTCGGCGCCCAGCCGCTGCAACCCGGTGAGGTAGGGCAGCGGGTCTGGCTTGGGCCGCGCCAGTTCCTCGGCCACCAACACATGCGCGAAGCGCTGGCCAAGGCCCATGGCATTCAACATGTGCTCGGCATTCAGCCGTGGTGCGTTGGTGACCACGCACATGCCGATGCTGCGCGCCTGGGCATGTGCCAGCAAGCGCAGCAGGCCCGGCATTGGTTCAATGGACGGCGACATGTCGCGGAACAATGCTTCCTTGCGGTCGGCCAGCGCCTTGCACTGTTCGGCGCTGGCGTCGCGGAACAGCTCGGCGAACAGCTCGCCGTTGGCGCGGCCGCTGACCTGGGCATCGAACTGCGCCTGGCTAAGCTCGCGGCCATCGTGCTCACGCAGCAGCTGGCGAAAGGCTTGCAGGTGCAGGGTATCGGTGTCGGTGAGGGTTCCGTCGAGGTCGAACAGCAGGGCGGTCAGCATGAGATATCCAGATCAAAAAACACAAGCCAGGGGATCATAACCAAAGCTGGCGACAAAGGGGGCTGTTCAGCGTGCCCCGAAAAGAGTACAAATGTGCTCCATGAACAATCTAACCCCCAAACGCCGCGCCATTTTCGAATTCATTCGTGAGCGCATTGCCGACCATGGCCAGCCGCCAAGCCTGGCCGATATCGCCACGCGCTTCGGTTTTGCCTCGCGCAGCGTCGCGCGCAAGCACATCACTGCCCTGTGCCAGGCCGGCTACATCGATGTCACGCCGAACCAGGCGCGGGGCATCCGCCTGGCTGAACCGTTGCGCCGGCCCGAAATCCTCGAAGTACCGGTGCTGGGCCAGGTGGCAGCAGGTGCCCCCATCGGCCCGGACCTGGGCATCCACGAACAATTGCTGCTCGACCCCAGCCTGTTCCGCCGTACACCGGATTACCTGCTGAAGGTGCGTGGCGACTCGATGATCGACGACGGTATTTTCGACGGTGATCTGGTCGGCATTCTTCAGCAGGCGGACGCCCGCGATGGCCAGATCGTGGTTGCGCGCCTGGACGGTGAAGTCACCATCAAGCGCCTGCAACGCAAAGGCAGCCACTATCGGCTGTTGCCGCGCAACCCGGCCTACGCGCCCATCGATGTGAAGCCTGAGCAGGAGTTCTTCATCGAAGGCGTGTTCTGCGGCCTGCTGAGGCGTGACTGATGGGCGCGGTGGTCGACCTCGACAGGCTGCTCGACCAGCGCCGGGTATGGCGCGGGCGGCAGGCCCAGGCGCGGCCACTCGGGTTGCAGCCCACCGGCCATACGGCCCTTGACGAGCGCTTGCCGGAAGGTGGCTGGCCAGCGGCCGCACTGAGCGAGCTGTTGCTGGCCAGCCCCGGTTGTGGCGAATTGCAGTTGCTGTGGCCAACCCTCGCCCGGCTAAGCGCTGACGCCAGCCGCGTGGTGCTGGTGGCACCGCCGTTCATTCCGTATGCACCGGCCTGGCAGGCGGCAGGGGTGGACCTGCGCTGGCTGGTACAGGTGGATGCCGACCCCGCCGATGCCCTGTGGGCCGCCGAACAGTGCCTGCGCTCGGGCAGTTGTGCGGCAGTGCTATGCTGGCCGGAACGTGCCGATGACCGCGCCCTGAGGCGCTTGCAGGTGGCCGCCGAAACCGGTCAGGCACTGGCATTCGCCTGCAGGCCGCAGCAGGCGGCGCACAACCCTTCACCTGCAGCACTGCGCATTGCCGTTGACACGCGCCCGGCGCAATGGCGTGTGCTGAAGAGCCGTGGCGGCATGCCGCCAGCGCTGCCCATCGCCTGCCCGGGCCGGGGCTGATGCACCATGCTCTGGGCCTGCATCCTGCTGCCGCAGCTGGCGCTGGACACCGTCCTGCGTGAGCGTGACGACCCTGATACGCCTCTGGTGCTTGTTGGCGGGCCTACCCAGCGGCGTGTGGTGCAGGCGGTCAACCCGGCGGCCGCTGCACTTGGCTTGCGGGCCGGGCAAACCCTGACCGCAGCGCGTGCCCTGGCGGATGGTTTCACCTGTGTCGAAAGCGACCCCAGGCGCATCGAGCAGGTGCAGCAGTTGCTGGCGGCCTGGGCCTACCGTTTCAGTGCCCAAGTCAGCGTGCATTACCCTCGGGCGCTGTTGTTGGAAGTAGGCTCCAGCCTGCAACTGTTCGGCCCGTGGCCCTTGTTCGAGGCGCGTCTGCGCCAGGAACTGGCAGACCTGGGCTTGCGCCAACGCATCGTCCTGGCCAGCAACCCGGTGGCGGCACGCATGCTCGCCAATGGCCACGACGGTTTGGCGGTGAGCGATGCCGATGCAACTCGCGCAGCGTTGCTGGCCATGCCCATCACGCGAATCGGCTTGCCGGCAGAGGCTGCCGAAGCCTTTGCCCGCATGGGCTTGCGTCAACTGGGCCAGGTACTGGCCTTGCCGCGCGATACCTTGGCCAGGCGCTTTCCGGCCCAGGTACAGCTGCACCTCGACCAGTTGCTCGGCCTGCGCAACCTGGGGCTGGACTTCTACCAGCCACCGGACCGTTTCGAAACCCGGCTGGAGCTGAATTTCGACGTTGAATCACACCAGGCGCTGCTGTTCCCGCTGCGGCGCATGCTCAACGACCTGGCTGCATTTCTCGCCGGGCGCGACTGTGGCGTACAGCGCTTTTGCCTGCATCTGGAGCATGCCGAAGGGCCGGATACCCTGCTCAAGGTGGGCCTGCTGGCGGCTGAGCGCGATGCTGCGATGCTGTTCGAACTGGCCCGTGGGCGCCTGGAGCCACTGCGTATACCGGCACCGGTGCGCAACCTGCGGTTGGTCGCCGAAGACCTGCCGCCCTTCGTGCCGCAGCATCAGCCGTTGTTCGACCCGCGTGCTCAACAGGCGCAGCCCTGGGCGCAATTGCGTGAGCGGCTGCGCGCCCGCCTGGGTGATGAGGCCGTCAAGGGGCTGAGCGCGGCTGCAGATCACCGCCCTGAATGCGCCTGGCAACTGGCAGAGCAGGGCGCACAAGGCAACATGCCGGTTGCCCCGGGCAGCCGCCCAGGTTGGCTACTGCCTGCACCGATGGCGCTGGATGATGCCGGCTATCGGTTGCAGGGCCATGCCGAACGCATCGAATCGGGCTGGTGGGATGGCGGCGATGTGCGCCGCGACTACTACCGCATCGAAACCCGTGAGGGCCTGCGTGGCTGGGCCTACCGCGACCTGGGCCAGGCCGGCCCGCTGTGGTTGCAGGGCTGGTTTGCATGAGCACGTCGGGTTATGCCGAGCTGCATTGCTTGTCCAACTTCAGCTTCCAGCGCGGTGCATCGAGTGCCGAGGAACTGTTCCGCCGCGCAGCTGAACAGGGTTATCAGGCGTTGGCGATCACGGACGAATGTACCCTGGCCGGTATCGTGCGCGCCTGGCAGGCCGCCAAGGCGCATGGGTTGCGGCTGATCGTCGGCAGCGAGGTGCAGTTGCACGACGGCCCCAAGCTGGTGCTGCTGGTCGAAAACCTGGCCGGCTACCAGAACCTGTGCGCACTGATCACCCGTGCCCGTCGGCGGGCAGAAAAGGGTGAATACCAGCTTTTTCGTGACGACCTGCAGCTGCACGGTCAGGGCCTGCTGGCCTTGTGGGTGGTCGATGACAGTGACAATACGGCCACCGGCGAGTGGCTGCGCAGTGTGTTCGATGAGCGCCTGTGGCTGGCGGTGCACCTGCACCGGGGCCACGACGATGCCATGCGCCTGCAACGCCTGCGGGCACTGGCGGCCGATGTGGGGATCCGCGCCGTAGCCTGTGGCGACGTGCACATGCATGTGCGCGGCCGCCGTGCCTTGCAGGACTGCATGGCTGCCATCCGCCAGCATTGCCAGGTGGCCGAAGCCGGGCGCTTTCTGTTTGCCAATGGCGAGCGGCACTTGCGTAGCCTGGCGCAACTGGGCGAGCTGTACCCGTTCGACCTGTTGGCCGAAACCCTGGCCATTGCCCAACGCTGCCAATTCGACCTCAGCGAGTTGAAGTACCAGTACCCGCGCGAACTGGTGCCCCAGGGCCACACCCCGGCAAGCTGGTTGCACGCGCTGTGCGAGCAGGGCCTGCCGTTGCGCTGGCCGCAGGGGCCCAGTGACAAGGTGCGTGATGTGCTGGCCAAGGAACTGGCGCTGATCGGAGCACTGGGTTACGAGAGCTACTTCCTGACCGTACACGACATCGTCGCCTTCGCCCGCAGCCAGCGCATCTTGTGCCAAGGGCGTGGCTCTGCTGCCAACTCGGTGGTGTGTTTCGTGCTGGGCATTACCGAGCTCGACCCCATGGAGCACCACCTGTTGTTCGAGCGTTTCCTGTCGCGCGAGCGCAACGAGCCACCCGATATCGACGTGGACTTCGAGCACGACCGGCGCGAAGAAGTGATTCAGTATGTGTTTCGCCGCTATGGCCGGCACCGTGCCGCGCTGACTGCGGTGGTCAACACTTACCATGCAGCAGGTGCGGTGCGGGATGTGGCGCGGGTGCTGGGTTTGCCAATGGATCAGGTGGATGCCCTGGCCAAATGCTGTGGCCGCTGGAGCGACCGCATACCCGACGACCAGCGACTGGCAGAAGCCGGCTTCGAGGCCGGCAGCCCTTCGTTGCGCCGGGTGCTGGTGCTGGCGGGTGAGCTGATCGGCTTCCCTCGGCACCTGTCGCAGCACCCGGGTGGTTTCGTCATTTCCCAGCAGCCGCTCGACCAGCTGGTGCCGGTGGAGAATGCGGCAATGGCGGAGCGCACGGTGATCCAGTGGGACAAGGACGACCTGGACATGGTCGGTTTGCTCAAGGTCGACGTGCTGGCGCTGGGTATGCTCAGTGCCTTGCGCCGTTGCTTCGACCTGCTGCAACACCACCGTGGCCGGCAGCTGACCCTGGCGACCATCCCCAGCGAATGCCCGGCCACCTACGCGATGATCAGCCGCGCTGAGACCATGGGCGTGTTCCAGATCGAGTCGCGTGCGCAGATGGCCATGCTGCCTCGGCTGCGCCCCCGAACGTTCTATGATCTGGTCATCGAAGTGGCCATTGTCCGCCCCGGGCCGATCCAGGGTGACATGGTGCACCCCTACTTGCGCCGGCGCTTGAAGCAGGAGCCCGTGACCTACCCGTCGCCGCAGCTCAAGGCAGTCTTCGCACGGACCTTGGGCGTGCCGTTGTTTCAGGAGCAGGTGATGGAACTGGCCATGGTCGCAGCCGACTACACGCCGGGCGAGGCCGACCAGCTACGCCGCAGTATGGCGGCCTGGAAACGCCACGGCGGCCTGGAGCCGCACCGCGAGCGGCTGGTGCAAGGCATGCTGCGCAATGGTTACGAACTGGCATTCGCCGAGCGTATCTTCGAGCAGATCAAGGGCTTTGGCAGCTATGGTTTCCCGGAGTCGCACGCGGCCAGTTTTGCCTTGCTGTGTTATGCCAGCAGCTGGCTGAAGTGCCATGAGCCGGCAATCTTCACCTGCGCGCTGGTCAACAGCTGGCCCATGGGCTTCTACAGCCCGGACCAGTTGCTGCAGGAGGCGCGCCGCCAAGGTATCGAGGTGCGGCCCGTCGACGTTTGCCACAGCGACTGGGACTGCACCCTCGAACCTGATGCTCAAGGTGCGTTGGCCATTCGCATGGGTTTGCGGCTGGTGCGTGGCCTGGCCGAAACCGATGCCAGGCGCGTGCAGCAGGCGAGGGCGCAACGGCCGTGGCGCGACGTCGAAGACCTTTGCCTGCGTGCTGGCCTCGACCAACGCGCCCGTGCCCGTCTGGCTGATGGCGGGGCATTGCGTACCTTGGCCAGCGACCGCCATCAGGCACGCTGGCAGGTGGCGGCGGTGCAGCCGCAGCTGCCCTTGTTCGCAGAGGTGGAAGCGGTGCCTGAAGCCGCAGTTGATTTGCCTGTGCCAAGCGTGGGTGAGGACCTGATGGCCGATTACCAAACCTTGGGCACCACGCTCGGGCCGCATCCGCTGGCGTTGTTACGTTCACGCCTGAGGGCGTTGGGGTGTCGCAGTTCGAGTGAGCTGCAAGGTGTTGCACATGGCGACACGATTGCCGTAGCCGGGCTGGTAGTCGGCCGCCAGCGGCCGCAGACTGCCAGTGGGGTCACCTTCGTCACACTGGAGGATGAGCACGGGATGGTCAACGTGGTCGTGTGGCGGGAGCTTGCCGAGCGGCAACGGCGGGCGCTGGTGGGGTCGCAGCTACTGAAGGTCAGTGGGCGGCTCGAGCAGGAGGAGGGCGTGAGGCACCTGATTGCGCGGCGGCTGGAGGATGTTAGCCCATTGTTGCAAGGGCTGGATGTGCGCAGCCGCGACTTCCATTAAATGATTGGGGCTGCAAAGCAGCCCCAGATGCTCAAGGCTGGGTGCTTACACCATCGCCAACCGCTGCTTGCGCGTCGGTGCCGGGAACGCCCGGTCTATCGCTCGCAGGTCTTCGCTGTTCAAGGTCAATAACCCCGCAGCAGCATTCAGCCGCACATGCTCAGGTGTCACGGCTTTGGGGATGGCGATCACCCCGTCGTTGCGGGTCACCCAGGCCAGGCTGACCTGGGCCGGTGTAGCACCATGACGCTCGGCGATTTCTGCCAGCACGGGGTGCTGCAACAAGCGCCCGGCCTGAGCCAGCGGGCAGTAGGCCATGGTCGGCAGCGCACGTTTTTCGCACCACGGCAGCAGGTCGAACTCGATGCCACGCTGAGCCGGGTTGTACAGCACCTGGTTGGTGGCACAGTCAGGGTTGTGCAGTTCGCGCAGGTCGTCTACGTCGAAATTGGACACGCCCCAGCGCTTGATCTTGCCTTGCTCGCGCAAGCGCTCGAATGCGTCGACCGTTTCTTCCAGCGGGTGCTGGCCACGCCAGTGCAGCAGGTACAGGTCAATGCAGTCAGTCCCCAAACGTGTGAGGCTGCGCTCACAGGCAGCTGCCATGCCGCGTGCACTCGCATTGTGCGGGTACACCTTGCTGGCCAGAAACACCTGGTCGCGTCGCCCGGCAATCGCCTGGCCAACCACGGTTTCTGCCCCGCCTTCAGCATACATCTCGGCGGTGTCGATCAGGGTCAGTCCCAGTTCAATGCCCTGTTGCAGGGCCGCGACCTCGGCAGCCTTGCGGCCAGGGTCTTCCCCCATGTACCAGGTACCTTGGCCAATGGCCGGAACGCTCGAGCCTGCCAGTTTCACGTAACGCATGTCACCTCCGGGATCCGGGTATTGGAATGCAGAACCTCAAGCAGCGCCTGCGCTGCGGTGGAAAGCTTGTGTTCGCTAAGAGCAATCACGCCGATGCGCCGCTCGACCGTGGGCTCCACCAAGGTCACGCAACGGGCGCCCAGCTCCTGCATCTGGTTGATGCACAACGCCGGTACGGCACTGACCCCCAGGCCGCTGGCGACCATGCGGCCGATGGTCGCCAACTGGTGGCTTTCGAAGGCCACGGCCAGTTTGCCGTGCTGGGGTGCCACATTCTGCTCCATCAGCAGGCGCACTGCCGAAGGACGCTGCAGGGCGACGAAGTCTTCGGCCATCAGCTGTGCCCAGCTCACCTCGGGCAGCAGTGCCAGGGGCGAGTCGGCAGGCACCACCGCGACGAAACGGTCCATGTACAACGGGTGGAAGTCCAGCCCGTCGATGTTGTCCGGCTCGAAGCCGATGCCCAGTTCGACGCGGCGATGGCGCACCAGTTCCTGCACCTGTTCGTTGATCACGTCATGCACGGTGACGTTGACCTTGGGGTAGCGTTGACGAAACACCTTGAGCGAGTGGGGCAGCAGGTTGCCGGCGAAGGCCGGCATGGCTGCCACCGCCACGCGGCCCAGTTGCAAGGTGAAGCGCTGGCGCAGCATCTCCTCGGTGTCGTCCCAGTCGGCCAGAAGCCGCCGTGCCAGTGGCAGCAGCACTTCGCCTTCGGCGGTCAGGCTGACGCTGCGCGTGGTGCGGCTGAGCAGGGCGCCGCCGAGGTTTTCTTCCAGGGCCTTGATGGTCAGGCTGAGGGCGGGCTGTGAGACATGCAGGTGCTCTCCGGCCTGGGCAAAGCTCTGGTACTTGGCCACGGCGACAAAAGCACGCAGTTGCTTGACGTTCATGACGGGCCTATTTTTGTTTTGTAAAAGTTATCAATCGATGACGAAAACAAAATTAACAAATCAGTCGCTTGCGGTGAAGATGTCTGCACACGCTCACCGACAGCTTCGTCGGTTCAACAACTACAAAAGGCGGATCAGCATGGCCGGACTGGACAAGCGCGTTGCAACCTATGAACAGGCCCTTGAAGGCCTGACCGACAACATGACGGTACTGGCCGGTGGTTTCGGCCTGTGCGGCATCCCGGAAAACCTCATTGGCGAAATCAAGCGGCGCGGCGTCAAGGGCCTGACCGTGGTGTCCAACAACTGCGGCGTCGACGGCTTTGGCCTGGGCGTGCTGCTGGAAGACCGGCAGATCCGCAAGATGATCGCTTCCTACGTGGGCGAAAACGCCGAGTTCGAACGCCAGCTGCTCAGCGGCGAGCTGGAGGTGGAGCTGACTCCGCAGGGCACCCTCGCCGAGAAAATGCGCGCAGGAGGTGCCGGTATTCCGGCGTTCTACACCGCCACCGGCTACGGCACCCCGGTTGCCGACGGCAAGGAAGTGCGCGAGTTCAAGGGCCGCAAGTACATCCTTGAAGAGTCCATCACAGGCGACTTCGCCATCGTCAAGGGCTGGAAGGCTGACCACTACGGCAACGTGGTGTACCGCAACACGGCGCAAAACTTCAACCCGCTGGCGGCCACCGCCGGCAAGATCACCGTGGTCGAAGTGGAAGAAATCGTCGAGCCAGGCGTGCTGTTGCCCAGCGAGATCCACACCCCGGGCATCTATGTGGACCGCGTGATCGTCGGCACCTTCGAAAAGCGTATCGAAAAGCGCACCGTCAAGGCCTGAGCGCCATCCACCAGAACAACAAAGAGATCCTGACCATGGCACTGACCCGCGAACAGATGGCGCAACGCGTCGCCCGTGAACTGAAGGACGGCTACTACGTGAACCTGGGTATCGGCATTCCGACCCTGGTGGCCAACTACGTACCCGCCGACATGGATGTGATGCTGCAATCGGAAAACGGCCTGCTCGGCATGGGCGAATTCCCGACCGAAAGTACGATTGATGCCGACATGATCAACGCCGGCAAACAAACCGTCACCGCCCGCCGCGGTGCCTCGATCTTCGATTCGGCGCAGTCGTTCGCCATGATCCGAGGCGGCCACGTCGACCTGACCGTACTGGGCGCCTTCGAGGTGGACGTGCAGGGCAACATCGCCTCGTGGATGATCCCGGGCAAACTGGTCAAGGGCATGGGCGGTGCCATGGACCTGGTGGCTGGCGCCGATAACATCATCGTCACCATGACCCACGCCTCCAAGGACGGCGAGTCCAAGCTGCTGCCGCAGTGCAGCCTGCCACTCACCGGCGCTGGCTGCATCCGCAAGGTGCTGACCGACCTGGCCTACCTGGAAATCGAAGACGGCGCCTTCATCCTGCGCGAGACCGCACCAGGGGTGAGCGTTGAGGAAATCATCGAGAAAACCGCCGGCAAGCTGATCGTGCCGGATGATGTGAAGGAAATGACCTTCTAATCACGCGCTATACACCGCCCCCTGTAGGAGCGGCCTTGTGTCGCGAAAGGGCTGCAAAGCAGCCCCGCGATTTCGGCATCGACGCTGAGATCGGGGGCCGCTTTGCAGCCCTTTCGCGACACAAGGCCGCTCCTACAGGGGTTTTGTGTTTTTGCTGATTTATCCGATAAAACCAATAAAAGGAATTCAACTGTGGCCGCTGAAATCCAAGACAGCCGCTCCGCCCGCTTTGCCTTGCGTTGTTCCAACTGGGCGGAACGCTGGTTCCCCGATTCCTGGGTGTTCGCCGCGCTGGCGGTGCTGCTGGTGTGCATCGGCGCGCTGGCCATGGGGGCCAAGCCGACCGACACCGCCAAAGCCTTTGGCGATGGCTTCTGGAGCCTGATTCCGTTCACCATGCAGATGGCCTTCGTGGTGATCGGCGGTTATGTGGTGGCCAGCTCGCCGCCTGCCGCACGGCTGATCGACCGTCTGGCGCGCATCCCAGGCAATGGTCGCTCGGCAGTGTGCTGGGTCGCGCTGATCTCGATGTTGGCCTCCTTGCTCAACTGGGGCCTGTCGCTGGTATTCGGTGGCCTCCTGGTACGCGCCCTGGCACGGCGCACCGAGCTGAAAATGGACTACCGTGCCGCAGGTGCTGCTGCCTACCTGGGCCTGGGCGCGGTATGGGCACTGGGCCTGTCGTCATCGGCTGCTCAACTGCAAGCCAACCCGGCCAGCCTGCCCCCTTCGATCCTGTCGATTACCGGGGTCATCCCGTTCACCGAAACCATTTTCCTCTGGCAATCCGGCGTAATGCTGGCGGCGCTGGTGGTGGTGTCGCTGGTGATTGCCTACGCTACGGCCCCCGGCCCAAACAGTGCACGCAGCGCCGAAGACTGCGGTGTCGACCCCAGTTTCACCGCGCCACCGGCACCGCAACGTACCCGCCCGGGTGAGTGGCTGGAGCACAGCCCGATCCTGATTCTGCTGCTGGTGGCCCTGGCCGCTGGCTGGCTGTACCAGGAGTTCGCCACTAAACCTGCGATCACGGCGATTTCCGGGCTGAACACCTACAACCTGTTGTTCATCATGCTGGGTGCATTGTTGCACTGGCGCCCACGCAGCTTTCTTGACGCCGTCGCGAGAGCGGTGCCGACCACCACCGGGGTGTTGATCCAGTTCCCGCTGTATGGCTCGATTGCCGCCATCCTTACCCAGGTCAAGGGTGTGGATGAGCAGACCCTTGCGCATCACATCTCGCTGTTCTTCACCCAGATCGCCACCCATGACACCTATGCCGTGCTGATGGGCGTGTATTCGGCGGTGCTGGGCTTCTTCATCCCTTCGGGCGGTGGCAAGTGGATCATCGAAGCGCCTTACGTGATGCTGGTGGCCAACGACCTGCAGTACCATCTGGGCTGGGCGGTGCAGATCTACAACGCTGCCGAAGCCCTGCCGAACCTGATCAACCCGTTCTACATGCTGCCGCTGCTGGGCGTGCTAGGGCTCAAGGCGCGCGACCTGATCGGTTTTTCCTTCGTCCAGTTGCTGGTGCATGTGCCGTTGGTGCTGGTGTTGCTGTGGGCACTGGGTACGACGCTGCAGTATGTGCCGCCGGTAATGCCGTAGCTAAAGGGGCTCTCAGGCTTGGCGTCAGCTTTCAGACGCGTATCATGGCTGCCTCAGCCTGGGAAACCCGCGTCACATGTCTATCCGATTGAAACTGCTGCGTAAGAAACTGGGGATGACTCTGGAAATGCTGGCCGAAAAGACCGGCATGACCAAAAGCTACCTGTCCAAGGTCGAGCGTGGCCTCAACACACCCTCGATCGCAGCCGCGCTGAAGCTGGCGCGGGCGCTGAACGTCAATGTTGAAGAGCTGTTCGCCGAAGAACAGACAGGGGCGAGCCGCTACAGCCTGGTGCGTCATGGCGAACGCCAGGCTTTGGTCGGCGATGGGCAAGGGCCGGGGTATGCGGCCCTCACCAGCCAGGTGGGGCAGCGCAGCCTGTTGCCGTTTCTGATCCAGCCGCCTTCCGAATTCAGTGACCCCACGTTCAAGGAGCACCAGGGCGAGGAGTTCCTGTTCGTGCATGCCGGCCAGGTCGAGGTGGATTTCATGAACGAGCGGGTGCTGCTGGAACAGGGCGATGCCCTGCATTTCAACGCCCAGACACCCCACCGGCTGCGCTCGGTGGGTGCGCAGCCGGCGCAGCTGCTGGTCGTGGTTCACCACGCGGACGAATGAACAGCAGGGGGCGTGCGGCATGGCCCCATGCCTTCTCGACCGTAATGCACAGCCTCCATTACGACAACGTTCCGTTGCACATTCTGCATGTCGATATTTTGACGAGCTCGCCCATCTCCCATTGAATTTTATTATGGTGTCGGATCATTGACGTAGTGTCATTGTGCCCATAAGCTCAACTCAACAGCGAAACAACTCCCGCCACACCACGCCAATAACTAATTGATTTTCCTGTTTTTTGGAGGGGCGTATGCGCACGACTCTGATTATCAAATCGATGTTTTTGCTGGTGTTGCTGAGTGGTGCCGCTCGCGCAGCAGATTCGTATGTAAATCAAAACAGTATCATTCCTGTTTCAACTGCAGGCTGGTTGTTGGCTTTTGCTGTTGTCGGCTTTGTGCTGGTGGCTAACAGAAGAAAGATCTGAACCTGATCGGCGCGTTTATAAAGTACAACGCGTTGCCCCAAGCCTTGGGCCTGGCTTGTGAATTCCCCAACCGTTGCTATATTCCCATTAGCCCATGAGGCCCACGGTTGCAGCACGTTGCAGCCTGCGTA
Organism: Pseudomonas sp. LLC-1; assembly: GCF_002992185.1. Classification (NCBI taxonomy): domain Bacteria; kingdom Pseudomonadati; phylum Pseudomonadota; class Gammaproteobacteria; order Pseudomonadales; family Pseudomonadaceae; genus Pseudomonas; species Pseudomonas sp. LLC-1. Next base: position 82,069 of record NZ_LUVY01000020.1, read on the forward strand.
TACAGCGTCAAGGTAAAGGCCTCCAGGAAGGTAGGGGCCATCGCGGCGGATGTCGGTCGCGAAGCGGAGCGAGAGTTGGTGTGCTGTTCTCATTCAGTGCTCTTTGTCGGGCCATTTGGCCGGAGGGACCCTCATGAAGCGTTCATTGATTGCCGCATTCTGCATGCTGACGGTGTGGTCTGGCGTGGGCAACGCCGACCAGGGCAGTGCGACTTACCTGCTCAGCCCCGGCGATGTCGTCATGGTTTCGGTGTGGCAGGAAGAGAGTCTGCGTCAAGAAGCCACCGTACTTCCCGATGGCAGTATTACCTTCCCCCTGGCCGGGCGCATCACTGTTGCCGGGCTGGATGTAACGGCAGTTGAAAAGCAGGTGGCTGCCAAACTCGAAAAATTCCTCCCCGACCCGAACGTCAGCGTTGTCGTCAAGAGCATCGCTGGCAACCTGGTCTATGTCCAGGGCAAAGTCATCAAGCCGGGTGCAGTGCAAATGGCAGGCCCTACGGCGGTGCTTCAGGCCCTGAGCATGTCGGGCGGCCTGGACAAGTTTGCTGACGAAAGCGAAATCAAGGTGGTCCGTGGCACTGGCGCTTCCCAAAAGATCCTGCCCGTGCGATATAAGGACCTGGTGTCTGGGCGGGACATGTCCACCAACATCCAACTTCAGGCTGGCGACACGCTGGTCGTTCCTTGATCTTGCCTTTAATAAGAACATTTAATGCCTCTTCTTAAAACAACACGCATTGCAACGGCAATTCTGGTGTTGCCGTTCACGGACGCGGTCCTGGCGGCAAATTGGCAGTCCACGGTGGTGGTACCGACATCCGTCGAATACGACAGCAACCCTTTGTTGCTGACGTCGGGGGAAAAGGGCATAACGCGCACGATCATTGCGCCGGACTACACCCTGATCGGCACCTTCGACCGTGACGAACTGAGGTTGGGGTTGGGCATGCATGTGTTGCGCTCATCCGACACGGACATAGTCGATGACCGGGAAGACCCTGACCTGAGCCTGGGCTGGCAGCGCACGACCGAGCGTGGGCGTTTTGGCTTGGTGGCACGCTATAACGAAAGCTCGACTTTGTCGGGAACCGTGCTGGACACTGGTGTGATCACCACCGACGGTACGCAAAAGCTGTATACGCTGACCGGCAACTGGAGCCAGGCGGTTACCGAACGCAGCACCCTGAGTAACGAAACCACATACAGCCGCGCCCGTTATGACATCAGTACGCTGACGGGTTACGACGAATTGGCGAACGTCTTTACCTGGACCTACGCCTGGAACGAGCGGGCCGACCTGTACACCCGTTTCGGCGCGCGGCGGTATGAGCCCGAGCAAGACCTTACCGCGACAGCCTCCAACAGCTACACCCCGGCGGTGGGGATCAAGTACCAGCTTTCGGAACGCCTGAGCGCCGACGCGCACGTCGGCGTCAACGAAGTATCCGGTGACGAAGGCGGCCGGCGCGGGGAGGGCGGCGTATCGCTGCTGTACACCGGTGTGCGCGCAGATGCCAGTTTTACTGCCGAACGCAGCACGGTGGCCAGCGCTGAAGGTGGCTTCGCCGAGCTGGACCAGGTTCGCGGTGTATGGAGTTACGCGGTCAGCGAACTGAACCGGGTGGGCGCGGATGCGGCCTGGCAAGACAGCAAGGGGCAGAGCCCCAACACGTTACAGACTTACAGCGTATGGGCCAGCCGCCAGTTTTCGCCGTACTGGGACCTGCGCCTGTCGCTGATGTACAAGGAACGGCAGCAGGACCATGTAGCGGATGCAACCGCGACGATCGTTGGTTTGACGTTGACGTACAGGTACCCCGACATCTGAACTTCAGGCAGGTGGCCCCATGAAGTCTGACTACGAACTCTCCCTCAGGGATTACATCGCCATTATCAAGGACAGGGCCCTGGTGTTAGGGGTGAGTGCCGCAGTCATTCTTGCCGCGACCGTGGCTGTCGCGTTGATGGTGCCGCCGATCTACCAGTCGACCGGCACTATCCTGGTGGAGTCGCAGCAGATTTCGCCCGAGCTGGTGTCTACCAACAACACCAGCTTTGCCGATGAGCGCATCGAGGTGATCCGCCAGCGGGTGATGACCCGTGAGAACCTGCTGCGCATCATCGGCAAGTACGACCTGTTCGCCGACAAGCGCCTCAGCGAAAGCGACAAGATCGACCAGATGCGCAGTGCCATCGTGGTCGAAACCCTCACCACGTTTGTGCGCGGGCGGGGTGAAGCCACCGTGGCGTTCAATGTGTCCTTCGAACACAAGCAGGCGCAAGTGGCCAAGGAGGTGGCTGACGAACTGGTGACGCTGTTCCTCAACGAGAACCTCAAGCAGCGCACCGAACGGGCCAACGAAACCACCGAATTCCTCACCCAGGAGGCCAACAAGCTAGGCGCCGAGCTGGCCAGCCTGGAAAACCAGCTGGCCGACTTCAAGCAAGCCCATGCCAACGCCTTGCCCGAGCACCAGACCCTGCGCATGAACATGCTGTCGCGCTCGGAGCTGGAATTCCGTGAAGTCGACCGTGACTACAAGGCTGCCCAGGAAGAGCTGCGCTACCTTGAGCTGGAATTGTCTGCCGCCAATGCGGGCCTGGCCACCAAGGCAACCGAAGGCAGCAAATCAGCGAGCGCCGACCAGCCCGAGGACCTGCCGAGCCTGAAGGCTGAATACGCCCGCTTGCTGACCCGCTACAAGGACGCCCACCCGGATGTCGTGGCGATCAAACGCAAGATTCAGGCGCTCGAAGCCACGGGTGGTCGCACGGCAGCGGCTTCCACTGTGAGCCTCGACGTTGCCCGCGTGCGCGCCAAGATGAGTGCAGCCCAGGAACGTATCAGTTCGCTGGCCGAGCAGAAGCGCGAACTGACCAAAAAGATGGAAGGCTACGAGGCCGAGATCCTCGAAGCACCGCAGGTCGAACGTGGCCTGGTGACCTTGATGCGCGACCACGACAATGCGCGCAAGAAGTACGAAGAAATCCGCGCCAAGGAAATGGGCGCGAAGATTACCGAAAGCCTGGAACAGGAAAACAAGGCCGAGCGCTTCGTGCTGCTGGAGCCACCGTTGATGCCAGAGAAGCCGATCAAGCCCAACCGCAAGAAAATCGCGGCCCTGGGCCTGGTGCTGGCGCCAGCAGGCGGTGGTGCGCTGGTGATGCTGCTGGAAATGCTCAACCAGCGTGTGCGCGGCGTCGGCGCCCTGGAAAACCTGCTGGGCAAACGCGTGTTGGTGGCGGTGCCGTACATCGATACCAAAGCGGATGTGGCCAGGCGTAAACGCTGGCGGAACGGGTTGATCCTGGCGGCGCTGGTACTGGCGGCTATCATGGTAGTGCTGGTGCACGTGTTCTACATGCCACTGGATGTGCTGTTGTTCAAAGTCATGTCTCGGTTTGCATAGGGAAAGCAGTGATGGACAGGATCAAGCCGGCTATTGGCAATAACGTTCACCCGGTGACGCCGGGAACTCCCCAGGCCTTGTCACCTGCCCCGGGGACGGCACTGGCGGAAGTGCCTGGCCAGTTCGATTACGTGAACACCAAGGTAGTGCCGCTTCGCGCGGAGCACCTTGAGCGTCACCGCATCGTGGCCTACAACAAGAACTCCAGCATGAACGGGCCGATCGACCTGCTGCGCACGCAGGTACTCAGGCTTATGGACGAAAACGGCTGGCGCACCCTGGCCATCACCTCACCCACACCTGAGGCGGGCAAGACGGTGCTGGCGATCAACCTGGCCATGAGCATCGCCCACCACACCACCAAGACGGCGCTGCTGGTGGACTTCGACTTGCGTCGGCCCAAGGTTGGCAGCAGCCTGGGCCTGCCCATGGAACAGGCGCTGAACGAGTTTTTGACGGACAAGGCCGAACTGCAGGAGTGCCTGGTCAACCCGACCCTGCCGCGCTTTGTCGTGTTGCCTACGCGGGTACCTGTGCCGTTGTCGACCGAGATGCTGTCGTCGCCCAAGGTGAACAACCTGATCAGCGATTTGCGCAACCGCTACGAGTCGCGCATCTGTATTTTCGACTTGCCACCGTTGCTTAGCTCTGATGATGCGATCACCGTGATACCCAAGTTCGACTGTGTATTGCTGGTGGTGGCCAACGGGATGAACAACAAGAAGGAAATCGAGGATTGCCTGCATCACCTGGGGCAAGTGAACCTGATCGGGACTGTGTTGAACAAGGCTGACGAGCAGCCGCGGACCTATTACTGAGGCGGGCAATCAAAGCATTGGGGCCGCTCTGCGGCCCATCGCCGGCAAGCCAGCTCCCACATGTACTGCGCAGGCGTTCAGTATTGTGCGGCCCCTGTGGGAGCTGGCTTGCCGGCGATGGGCTGCACAGCAGCCCTAAAGATCTCAGCCTTGGTGCGTAGTCCAGGGATACTGCAACTCCCACTGCCACGCATGCCGCACAATCTGCTCCAGCGATACAAACTCCGGCCGCCAACCCAATACGTTCATTGCCTTGCTGGCATCCGCCACCAGCCGGGGAGGGTCGCCGGCGCGACGCGGGGCGTCGATTACGTGGATTTCACGCCCAGTCACCGCACGGGCAGTATCGATCACTTCCTGCACTGAAAAACCATGGCCATTGCCGAGGTTGAACGCCGTACGCTCGCCACCCGCCAATAGATAGTCCACCGCCAGTGCATGCGCCGTCGCCAGGTCGGCCACATGGATGTAGTCGCGTATACAGGTGCCATCCGGCGTGTCGTAATCCCGGCCAAACACCGTCACCGCCTCACGTCGGCCCGAGGCAGCCTGCAGGATCAGCGGGATCAGGTGGGTTTCCGGTTCGTGGCGCTCTCCCAGCTGGCCTTCCGGGTCAGCGCCTGCCGCATTGAAATAGCGCAGGCAAACCGATTTCAAGCCATAGGCCCGGTCGAAGTCCTCAAGAATCTGCTCGACCATCCACTTGCTCAGCCCATACGGGTTGATCGGTCCCTTGGTATGCGCTTCATCGATTGGCATATAGAGCGGGTTACCGTAAACGGCCGCGCTGGAAGAAAACACCAGATGCTTGATGCCGGCATTCACCATGGCCTGCAGCAGGCTAAGGGTGGCCGCGACATTATTCTGGTAGTACTTGCCAGGCGCGCTGACCGACTCACCTACCTGGATGAACGAAGCAAAGTGAAAGACGGCATCAAAACGGCACACGCCAAACAACACATCCAGTGCGGCCTCGTCGGCGATATCCAGCTTGGCCCATTGGACGCCAAGTGCAGGTGCAACCAGGTCAGCCACCACCACCTCGTGGCCTGCAGCGATCAAGTGCTTGACCATGTGCGAGCCAATGTAGCCGGCGCCACCGACAACCAGGAACTTCATCCGCACCTCCTGTGACCTGCTGATTTACAGACGCAGTGAACCGTCCCTGAAAAGTACAGGTGAATTGGCCAGCTACAGGTGACTTGAGCGTAGATGGCCAGATGCCCTATTTCAAGAACAGCCAGTTGGACATGTAGTTGCCGTCGAACGTAATGACGTAATGCCCGTCCTTGTAAGTTGCCGGTAGCGGCTTGAGCTGCGCCTGCGCATCGCGCGCGAAGAGCTTCAGCCCGGCGGGCGCCTTGATGGTCAGGCTGCCCTCGAAGGGTTCGACATTGAATGGCGTCTTGTCATCGGCCTTGGGCATGGCGCGGGTACCCAGTGACAGCAACAGCTCCCGTGACTGGCCCAGCGGTTTGCCGTCCAGGCTCTGTACCGCAACGCTGGCGTAAGGCGTTTTCGTTTGCACCTGAATGGCCCCCAGGCTGATCGAGCGGCCTCCTAGCCAACCGGTGGCGGCCTGGCTCAGCGGTGTATCGATGGTGTAGATGCCTTGTTGCCAGTTGCGCTTGAGCTCGCCGGTGTCGGTTACCGATTCGGTAGCATCGGTGGCCAGCAGCGATTGCCCCGGGTCTTGCAGCACTTGCGCACCTGCGGGAATGGCGGCCGGTTTCAACCACGGCAACTCCGGTGTTTGCGGCAGGGCAATCTGCAGTTGGCCCTTCTCCATGGCTGTGCGCAACAAAGGCGAATTTCGTGGGGTGATCTCTTGGTTGTAAAGGGTGGCGGGCGTCGGTGCGAATACGTAATGGGTGGTGGCAGGCTTCACATCGGCACGGCGATAGAGCAGGGCGGCAGCGGGCAGCGTGGCGATCATCGCGGGGTCGTTGTAGGCGTGCCAGTTGTCCGCCGTGCGCCAGCCCGGGTTGAAGGCCTGTTGGCTGTAGGCATATTGCATCAGCGCGTCCCAGCCCTGGTGGCTGGCAGTGCCGGCCACGTACAGCGGCAGCGAGTGGCGGTCGGGCAGCGGGAAAGGCTCGGCGTTCCATTCGGTGACGGTCAGTGGTTTGCCCACGACCTGGGCGGCGGCGATCCAGTCGATCATGCCGTCGCTGGTCAACGGGTTCTTCTCCAGTTGGCCGATGGCGCCGTAGCTGTGGGCATCGACGACGTCGCCTGCGGTCAGGGCCGGCAATGCGCTCAGGCCATTGCCGCCCCAGGTGCTGGTGGTGGCGATCGGCACCTTTACCCCCACGCTGCGCAGGTGAGCGATCATGTCGGCGTTGAAGCGCTGTTCCAGGTCGTTGAGGAGCAGCTTCGACGGGCCGTGCTCCCACGCGCGCCAGGTTTGGTCGACGGGCAGGTTGTACTGCCTGGCGAAGGCTTTGGCCGCTGCCATGTAGCGCTCGCTGTGGCGCGGTACATCCTTGTTCGGCATCAGGGCGTTGCCGTAGTGCTGGGTAAGGTCGTTCTCGTTGGTGATCAGCACGGCGGCGATGGCCGGGTCGTCCTTGTAGGCAAGGCCCGTGTACGCGTTCACATGGGTCAGGTACTGCTCGGCAAAGTGCTTCATCGCCGCCTGAATACTGTTGTTCACATAGGCATAGCCCTTCAGGTCGACGCGGTCATCCTTCTTGGGCAGCTCATCGAAATCGTCAATGTTGTCGTTGGCGGTAAGTGCGCGCTGTACGTGCATGTCCAGCCAAATATAGATGCCTTCGTCCTTGAGCGCCTTGAGCCACAGGTCGAGCTTGCGCAGTGACTCGGCGCTGAGCTGCTGGGTGTCGCGCACCAGGGTACCGTCGCCAAACACGTTCGGGCTGACCCAGGGCGAGTCGTGGTGGTGCAGGCGCACCAGGTTGAACCCCAGGGCGGACAGGCGCTTGGCCTGTTGGCGAATTTCGTCGTCGGGGCTTTTGAACAGCGAATAGGCAGACAGGTTGGTGCCCCAGAAACGCACGGGGGTGTTGTCTTCGAACATCAGTTGTTCACCGACCGCCTTGACGAACCCACGTTTGCCGGCGGGCTTTTCCGCCGCGTTGAGGAACGACAGGTCCACCGGCGAGGTGCGCCAGTCCAGCTGGTCATCCGGCCAACTGGCAGGGTCGGCCAGGCCGAAGCGCTCAGTGGGCGTGGGCCCCAGCTCGATGTCGCCGGTCACGTTGAGTACAGCCTTGAGTTGTTGCTTGCCGGCGCTGATCGGGTCTTTGTACAGGAACGCACGCAATTCGGACGGGTTGCCACGCTCGAAATACACCTTGGCCAGTGGCGGGTCGAAGCGCATTTCGATGCGCCGGCCTTGCTCAGCCTTGCCCCAGGACCAGCCGCGGTTGTCGGCCAGCAGTTGGGGCGCACCCATATCGCCGGCGATTTGCGCCGGGTCGAACTGGAACACCATGCCGCCACCCATCACCCCGGTCTGGCGGCTATGGGCGTCCAGGTCGAAGGCCCAGCTCAGGGTTTGTGCCTGCTCCTTGCGGATATCCGCCGCCAGGTCGAAGTCCAGCTCTTTGTTCTTGCCCCGCAGTGTGTACTGATAGGGGCCATTGACCTTGAAGTCGGTATAGAAGCCGGTCCAGCTCCAGTTGGCGGCCCAGAAGTCGAACTTGGCCTGCATCACCGGGCCACCGCCGTGTGTCACGGTGGGCAGCCCATTCTGCTCATCGACACTGACCTGCCAACCGGAGCCCCAGCCGGCCAATGGCAGCAAGGTCAGGCCGGCAATGGCCGACAGGCGTACGAAAGGACGCAGGGAAGGCACGTTCATGAACATTACCTGGGTTGTAGGCCGGGTTCGGCCAGTTCCATGGCCTGGCTGTCGTGCAGCCGGCGAACCATCTGGATGTAGGCCACACCCAGCCCGGCGATGGACCAGTACACCACCGGGATGAAGGTGATGCTGCTGACGGTGAAGATGATCACCAGAATGCCGATCAGTGTCGCCAGCAACACCCGGCCGAGCTGTCGTCGTTCATCATCCTTGTCAGCGAAGCTGAGCATGGCCCTGCGGATCCCGCGCAGCACCACGGCAAAGAACGCCACGAACAGCCCAAGCCCCACCAGCCCGACCCGCAGCGCCAGGTTGATGTAGGTGTTGACGATGTCGATGATGCCTTCGCCCTGGATCATCGACTGCATTTCCGGGGTGTTGCGGAAGTCGAACGAGCCGAACAGCGGGTTGCGCTGGATGACGATCCAGGAGTTGTCCATCAGCCGCTCGCGGTAGGTGATGTTCTCTTTTTCCAGGTTGCCAATGAAGGGCAGCAGGTCCAGCACCTTTTCGCCGCCGGGCACGATGGTGAGCAAGGGCAGGGCCAGCATGCCGGCTGCGCCCAGTAGCGCCAGGCGCTTGACGGCACCCTTGCCCAGGGCAATGAACACCACCACGATGACCACGACGCCGATCCACGGGCCGCGTGACAACGGTGCGAACAGCCCGGCGGCCAGTAGCAGGGCGCCCATGGCTTTGTGCAGCGGGCGTTGCACATAGCCCTGGACGAACAGGAACAGGCCGATGGCCACGCTCATCACATAGCCCAGGGCAATCGCCTGGCCGGTGGTGACGCTGGCCCGCAGCGCGCCGCCGCGGCTGAGGTAACCCGACATGCTCCAAGGCACGCCCATGGCATCGACCAGGGCGCTGTACAGCAGCCAGTGGCGTACATATTCGGCCACGGCGATCAGTGCCATGACGAAGGACGTGAGCACGAAGGCCAGCATGGCGTCCTTGAAGTCGCTTATCTGGCGCAGGCCGCGGCTGGCCACGTAATACGGCAGGAAGACGTCGACATACAAGTACAGCGCCTGGCGCAGGGTGTCGGTGGGGGTGGTTTCGCGCAAGTACAGCACGCTCATCAGCACCAGGCCAGCCGCCAGCAGCTTGTCGGCCCAGGTGCGGCCAAAGCGCAGGGTGCCTGCCTGGCGGCTTAGCTGCAGCGCGGCGGGCAGCAGCACGCACAGGGTGAGCAGGCGGATGTGGTTCAGGTCGACCAGGTAATTGACCACGCCGAATCCGGGCACCTGCACCGACGCAGGCGGGATGAGGAACAACAGCATGTAGAACAGTGCCATGGGGTTGTGTTCGCGGCGCCCGGCAATCAGCAGGATGACCGCGCCCGCGCCCAGATACAGCCAGAAGCTGTGCGAGACGAAGGCCAGCACCGTCAGCAGGAACCACAAGTTGCGCCGGCGCTTGAAGTCCGCGAGCGGAATCAGGTCGGTGGCAGGGCGCCGCGCAAGCAGGAAGACCACGCTCGCCAAAAACAGGATGACGATCAACGCACGAAAATGTTCAGGCATCGGCTATGTACACCTTTCCCTCGGTGGGCAACGGCTAGCATCGTGGCTAATTGAAACTATAGTGACTTTTAGCCAATCAGTCAGAGATTGAAGTCATGCCGTCGATTGATGTGTCAGCCACCGCAAGCCTGCGTCAGCGGGCCATGAGGGCCGGGTCCTGGAACCTGGTGTCGCAGGTGGCGTCACAGGTCATGCGCCTTGGCGGCAACCTGATCATGGCCCGCTTGCTGCTGCCGGAAATGTTCGGGGTGATGGTCATTGCCACCACCGTTTCGGTACTGCTGCACCTGCTGTCCGATGTCGGCCTGCGCCAGAACATCATCCAGAGCCAACGGGGTGACGACCCGGACTTTCTCAATACCGCATGGACCGTGCAGATCATCCGCGGCTTCGTACTGTTTGGCCTGACCCTGTTGCTGGCTTTGTGTGCCTGGGTGGCGCAGTTCGAAGAACTGTGGCCGGCAGACTCCACCTATGCCGCGCCCGTGTTGCCGATGGTGCTGGCGGTTACCGGGCTGTCGGCGGTCATCTGGGGGTTCCAGTCCACCAAGATAGACGTGGCGGTACGCACTTTCCAACAGAAGCGTGTGGTACTGGTAGACCTGGCGTCCCAAGCGGCCGGCCTGGTGGTGATGCTGGTGCTGGGCTTGCTGACCCATTCCATCTGGGCCTTGGTCATTGCCGGCCTGGTGTCTGCCGTGGCCTGGACTGTGCTGGGGCATACGGCGTTGGAGGGGCCGAACAACCACTTGCGCTGGGACCGTACGGCGCTTACCGAACTGATCGTGTTTGGCCGCTGGATCCTGCTGTCGTCGATGGTGGGCGTGCTGGCCATGTACGGCGACCGCATCCTGTTTGGTGCCAGCATGTCGGCGGCGCAGCTGGGGGTGTATTCGATTGCCGTGCTGATCCTGGGCGCGGTGCAGACCGCACTGATGAAGATTGTCGGCGCCGTGGCGCTTCCTGCTTTCAGCGAAGCGGCCCGGGCCGACGACAAGGAGCGGCTGAAAGCGCTGTATCACCGCTTCCGCCTGCTGGTCGACCTGCTGGTGCTGTTCATCTGCGGTGGCTTCCTGACCGCCAGCCCCCTGCTGATCGGCTGGATGTACGACGAGCGATACAGTGAGGCAGGCTCGATGCTGGCGATTCTTTCGCTGTCGTTCATCGTATTGCGCTATACCTTGGCTCATCAGGTGTGGATCGCCTTGGGCCTGACCAAGTATCAGGCCATGGACAACATCATCCGCCTGGTCTCGCTGTGGGGGCTGCTACCGCTGCTGTTGGCGATTGGCGGTGTGGAATGGGCCATCTGGGGTGTTGCCCTGCATACCGTGCCCACGCTGGTGCTGGTTGTGTACGTGAATTGCAAGCTAGGTATCTTCAGCCTCAAACGTGAGCTGGTGGTGCTGCCGATGCTACTGGTCGGGGCGCTGTGCGGGGCGCTGTTGACGGCCTTTTTCAACTGGCTGTGATGCAGCGTGCTGGGTTTGAATTCAATGGGTACAGGTCACGGGATCATGGGGAAGCTTACTTTTTGTAGTGCGCAGCTGGGGCGTAGGGGCTTTCTCCAGAGTTGTGTCTTGCTGGGCGTCGGTGGCGCCGTATTCGGCGCTTCTGCAGCCGTTGCTGGCAAACCTGTCGAAAAGCCGGGGTTCGTGGTGATCAACGGCTGGGTATTGCCGTCCCGTTACTTCCGGAACGAGCCAGCATGATCAAGGACTATCAGCAGCAGAAGGCGCTGCGCGATCATTACGATTTTTGCATCATCGGCGCCGGCCCGGCAGGTATTACCCTGGGCCTGCGCCTGGCCGCCGCGGGCTGGAGCGTGTTGCTCGCCGAGGGCGGCGGGCGTGAGTATGCGCCGCACTCGCAAGGCTTGTATGCCTGCGCGTCCACGGGCCTTGAACTGTACGCCGAGGAAACCCGCCTGCGTTACCTGGGCGGCACTTCCAACCATTGGGCTGGCCGCTGTCGTCCTTTCACGCCCTCCGACTTTTCTATCCCCCCGCCAGGCGACCTGCCTGGCTGGCCCATTGCCTATTCGGAGATCGAGGGCTACCTGCCTGCGGCCATGGATATCGTCGACCTGCCGGCCGGGTCGGATTTCCGTGCGATGAATACCGGCCTCAACGGTGGCGATTTCGAACCCGATCGTTTCCTGCTGAGCACACCCACGCGCTTTGCGCAGAAATACGCCACGGCCCTCGAACAGACCAAAGGCCTGGACGTGTTCATCAATTGCAACTGCGTGGACCTGGAGTTCGACAAGGCATCCGGGCACCTGGCCGCCGTGATCCTGTCCGACTACGAACGCAATCGGCAGCGCCTGGTGGCAAGCAACTTCATTCTGGCCACCGGTGCCATCGAGAATGCCCGGCAGTTGCTCAACAGTGAAACCTTGGTGGGCGCGGGCGTGGTGAACAAGGACGGGCTGGTTGGCGGGTGCTTCATGGAGCACCTGAACATCGACCTGGGGACCTTCATCCTCAAGTCCGGGCAGGACCCGGAGCCACGCCAGTACTACACCACCGATGCCTTCGTCGATGAGTACAAGGCCGGCAAAGGCAACGTCACCGCCGCCTTGCTGGCCGATGTGCAAACCTATGGGCGCACTGCCGAGGTCAAGCATTTTCTCGAAAACCTTGCGTGTGACTGGGGCTTCGCTAGCAAGGTGTCCTTCGTCGCCAAGTTCAGCTGCCCGGGTGACGGTGTCATCAGCACCATGATCGAGCAGTTCCCCAACCTGCACAGCCGCATTTCGCTGCTGAACGAGAAGGATGCGCTGGGCGTGGCCAAGGTCAATGTCAACTGGGCGCTGACCGCCGATGACCGGCATACCATCAAGTGCATCGGCACCGAACTGGCCAAGCAGTTCGCCGACATGGACCTGGGCTTCGTCAAGCTCAACGACTTTGTCTACGACACGTCGATCCCGCTGAAAATGGCCCCGCATGCCCATCACATGGGCACCACGCGCATGGCCGCCTCGCCGCAGTACGGCGTGGTCGATACCCACTGCAAGGTGTTTGGTACCGAAAACCTGTACATCGCCGGCAGCAGTATTTTCGCCAAGGGCGGCGCCTCCAACCCGACCATGCCGCTGCTGCAGTTTGCCGTGCGGCTGGCCGACCACCTCAATGCCAAGATGACGGCGGCCAGAGGCGCCGTGGCGTGACACTAGTTGTACATGGGTTGAGAGCGCTGCGGTCAGCAACCAGAAGAACGAGACCGGAACGCCTCAGGGACATTCCAGACGGATTTGATTGCGAGGCCAGGCAGTATGAAGGGATGGATACGCAAGGCAGTGGCGCATTATGCCCATGCAACCGGGCGGGGCGGCACGTTCTACAGGCGGTTCTGCAGGCCTTCAGGGCTTGAATGGGGCGCCTACCTCACCCGCTGGGGCAACTTTCACTCGGTCGGCACCAACTTCTTTGTCAATACAGGCTGCAAGTTCCTCGACCCATCGCTGGTACGCATTGGCAACAGTGTGGGCCTTTCCGACTGCACGCTGATCGGTCATGACGGAGTGGTATTGCTGATCGAGCATCGCTTCGGCAAGCACCTGGATTCAGTCGGGTTCATCGATATCAAGGACAACTGCTTCATCGGCCACGGTGCGATCATCATGCCCCGTGTGACCATCGGGCCGGAATCGATCGTGGCTGCCGGCGCGGTAGTGACCAAGGATGTACCGCCAGGCACTGTCTACGGTGGCAACCCGGCTGAATTCATCTGTACCACCGAACAGCTGATCAAACGGGTCGAAGCGCGTTGCGAAGCCTACCCGTGGATCGACCTGGTCAAGCAGCGCAATGGCGCCTACGACCCGGAAGTGGAGCCGCTATTGATGGCGCAAAGGCGTCAGTATTTCTTCGGGGACAGCAAAAATGGCTAGCAAACCTGTGGATGTCATGGTGGTCAACTTCAATACCGCCGGGCTGCTGCAGCCGATGTTTGACGCCCTGCGCCGGGCTGACAGCGAGCGGCTGGCCAGCTACCTGGTGGTGGACAATGCATCACGCGATGACTCGGTGCAGCGCATGGCCCAGGTGTGTCCCGAAGCACTGCTGCTGAGCAACAAGCAGAATGTGGGGTTCGGCCGGGCCAACAACCAGCTGCTGGCCCACCTGAAGGGCAAGTACGCGTTGCTGCTCAATACCGATGCCTTTGTCGCCGCCGACTCCTTGCAGAAAACCCTCGACTACATGGAGGCCCACCCGGAGTGCGGCGTGCTGGGGGTGCGCCTTGAGGGCCGAGACGGTGACCTGCAGCCCAGTTGCCGCTACTTCCCAACGCCGCTCAATGTTTTTGTCGGGCGTACCGGGTTGGGGCGGTTTTTCCCGGGGCTGAAAATGGTCGACGAAATGAACTGGGACCACGCATCGGTTCGCGAGTGTGACTGGTTGCCCGGCTGCTTCTACCTGGTACGCCGCGAAGTGCTGGACAAGGTAGGCCTGTTCGACCCTCGCTACTTCCTTTATTACGAAGAGGTGGACCACTGCAAGCGGGTGAAGGAGGCGGGCTGGAAAGTGGTGTTCTATCCGCATACAACCGTGGTGCACATCGGCGGTGAAAGCTCCAAATCGGTGGCCGAACTGGAGGCGGCAAGCCGACAGATCTCGGCGTACCAGATCGAAAGCGAGTTGCTGTACTTCCGCAAGCACCACGGGGTGGCGGGGCTGGCCCTGCACATGCTGCTGGTCACCCTGGGTGACCTGGTGCTGGCACTCAAGGCGCTGTTGAAACGACGCGGCTGGGGCGCGATACAGGCCTGCTGGCGTCATTGCCAGGCAACCTGGTCATTGTTGTTCAAGACCCGGTACGCCAGCCAGGCGACAAGGTAGGTGGAGCCATGTTCGAGAATATTCGTGCTGACCTGCGGGCCCACGGCGGTGACTGGGGCGCCCAGGGGTTCTGGGTACTGCTGGTGTATCGCTTTGGCCGCTGGCGCTATACCGTGCGCCCGGCGCTGCTGCGCAAGCTGTGCTCGTTGATCTACAAGGTGCTGTTCAAATTCGTGCAAATCATCACCGGCATCGAACTGCCGTGCGAAGTGGTGATTGGCCGCAACTTCGTCATCGACCATTTTGGTGGCATCGTTGTCAGCGGCTATGCCCGCTTTGGCGATGACTGCCGCATCCGCAACGGCGTGGTGGTGGGCTTGAAGAATGTCGACGAGCCGATTGCGCCGGTGTTCGGCAACAACGTCGATATCGGCACCGGCGCCAAGGTGCTGGGCAGTATTCGCGTAGGCAACAACGTGATCATCGGCGCCAATGCCGTGGTTCTGGTGGATGTGCCGGACAACTCGTTGGCGGTAGGGGTGCCGGCCACCATCAAGACCAGGCAGCCGGCTGGCACGGCGCCCGTTGAGTGAGGCTTATGGCAACGGTAATCGGTGTGGTGGTCATCGGCCGCAACGAAGGCACACGCCTGGAGCGATGCCTGCGTTCGCTGATGCAAGGCGTGGGCAAGGTCGTGTACGTCGACTCGGGCTCCACCGACGGTTCGCCGCAGTTGGCCCGCAGCCTGGGGGTGGAGGTACTGGCGTTGGATATGCGTGTTCCGTTCACTGCCGCGCGCGCCCGCAACGAAGGCTTTAGCGCCTTGCAGCGGCTGTTGCCGTCGATGCAACTGGTGCAGTTCGTCGATGGTGACTGCGAGGTGGATGCCCGCTGGCTGGCCACGGCGCAGGCATTTCTCGATCAGCACCCCGAGGTGGCAGTGGTGTGCGGCCGCCGCCGTGAGCGCTTCCCGGAACGATCGGTGTACAACCTGTTGTGCGATCTGGAATGGGACACCCCCATCGGTGAAGCCAAGGCCTGTGGCGGCGATGCGTTGATGCGCGCAGATGCCTTCGCTGCCGCTGGCGGCTTCCGCGCTGACCTGATCGCTGGCGAGGAGCCCGAGCTGTGCGTGCGCTTGCGAGGCCATGGCTGGAAAGTCTGGCGCCTGGACGCCGAGATGACCTTGCACGACGCGGCCATGACCCGTTTCAGCCAATGGTGGCGGCGCAGCCTGCGTGCCGGCCATGCCTATGCCGAAGGGGCCTACCTGCATGGGCAGCCGCCAGAGCAGCACTGGTTACGCGAGTCACGCCGGGCCTGGTTGTGGGGCTTGGGCATTCCTGTGGTGATAGTGCTGGCTTGCCTGCTGTTGGGTGGCTGGAGCCTGCTTTTGCTATTGATTTATCCGCTGCAGGCTGTGCGCCTGGCCCGTCGTGGTGGCAAATCGGCGCGCGAGAACTGGCTGCAGGCGGTGTTCCTGGTGCTGGGCAAGTTCCCGGAAATGCTCGGCCAGCTGAAATTCATGCGCCACCGCTTCGCGGCCGGCAAATCGGCTTTGATCGAGTACAAGTGAGAGAGACCCATGATGCTCGGCGCCCTCGTGAAAAGCGTGTTTACCCTGCAACCGGGCTACTCGTTGCGGGCATTGAACAACAAGTACAAGTTGACCCGAGAGATTGTCAGGCAATGGCCTGAGCTGAATGCCTTCATGCAGCGCATGACGGCGGCGCTGGGCCAGCAGGGGCTGCAGCGGCTGGGTGTGGATTGCATCGGCGTGGTGCAGTGGCCTTACCTCAGCAAATGCTGGGAGGCCCCGCAGCGCCTGGAGGTGGTGGCTTCGCACTTTGAAGTGCTGGCCGGGCAGTTTCCGGCGCTGTTGCTACTGGGGCGGGACGAAAGCCTGACGCTGTGCGAACTGGCCAGTTATTCGCCGGGCTGCCGCCTGGTGCTGGACCGGCCGATCTGGTTCAAGCGCGAAGGTGAACTGGTACTGAACCTGTTCCAGGGCGACCTGCGCGTGGCGTCGTTGGCGTTTACCCTGTGCCGCGATCAGGGGGGGCTGTCGATGTTCATCGGTGCCGTCCAGGGCATTCACAAGGGCATCGACAGTGAAACCTCGCTGGCCATCTACCGTGACCTGACCAAGGACTTCGAGGGGCTGCGCCCGCGCAGCCTGCTGCTCGAAGCGTTGAAGTGCCTGGCCCGCATGCTGGGCGTTGCGCACCTGTATGCCGTCAGCGATGCCTGCCGGCACCATCGCCACCCGTACTTTGGCAGCGACAAGGCCCAGGATCTGGCGGCCAATTACGACGTCATCTGGCAGGAAAATGGCGCTACGGCGTCGAACCGCGACGACTTCTTCACTGTCCCCCTGGCACCGGCACAACGGGCCGAGCAGGACATCCCGGCCAAAAAGCGTGCGATGTACCGCCGCCGCCAGGCGCTGCTCGACGATGTTTTTATTCGCCTGCAGGCCGCATTGCCGGGCAGCGGTCACAACCTTGGACTACAAGGAAAACAGGGGGATGCATTTGCTGTGAGTGCATCGGCAGTAGACAGACCACCCGTAGTCGACAGCCTGAAGTGAAGGTTGCCAGGGGAGGCCGGTCATCAAGCGGGTTGGGATCTGGATTCGTATGCGCATTGCTTACTTCATCAATCAGTACCCGAAGGTCAGCCACAGTTTCATCCGCCGCGAGATCCTGGCGCTGGAGCGTCAGGGTGTAGAGGTGCAACGCATCGCCCTGCGGGGATGGGACGCCGAGTTGCAGGATGCCGAGGATACGGCCGAGCGCGACAAGACCCGTTATGTGCTGCGGGCTGGTGTAAAGGGCTTGCTCAGGCCCACGTTACAGGTGCTGCGAGCACAGCCCGGGCGGTTTTTCCAGGCCCTGTGGCTGGCCATGCGCCTTGGCCTGCGCGCCGACCGCGCCTGGCCCTACCACCTGGTCTACCTGGCCGAAGCTTGCCAGGTGCTGCAGTGGCTGCAGGCCAGTGAGGCGAAACACGTGCATGCCCATTTCGGCACCAACTCCACCGAGGTGGTCATGCTGACCAACCAGCTGGGCGGGCCGACTTACAGTTTTACCGTGCATGGGCCGGAAGAGTTCGACAAACCGCAGTTCCTGCACATGGGTGAAAAGGTGCGGCGAGCCGCCTTTGTCGCAGCGGTCAGTTCTTACGGGCGCAGCCAGCTGTTCCGCTGGGTGGCGCACGAGCATTGGCCCAAGGTAAAGGTGGTGCATTGCGGCTTGGAGCGGGGTTTCCATGAGGTGGCGCCGGTCGATGTACCGTCGGTACCACGGCTTGTTTGCGTGGGGCGCCTGTGCGAGCAGAAAGGCCAGCTGCTGTTGCTTGAGGCGGCGCGTCAGCTTGCTGCGCAGTCGATTGACTTCGAACTGGTGTTGGCGGGTGACGGTGAAATGCGCCAGCAGATCGAGGCCCTGATTGCCCGGCATGGCTTGCAGCAGCGCGTACGCATCACTGGCTGGATCAGCAGTGCGCAGGTGCGCGAAGAAATCCTTGCCGCCCGCGCGCTGGTATTGCCCAGCTTCGCCGAAGGCCTGCCGGTGGTGATCATGGAGGCCATGGCCTTGCGCCGGCCCGTGCTGACCACCTATGTGGCGGGCATCCCCGAGCTGGTGCGCCCGGGTGAGAACGGCTGGCTGTTCCCCGCTGGCGCCGTCGACGAGCTGGCTGAAGCCATGGCGGATTGCCTGTGCCAACCGGCCGACGTGCTGCAGCGCATGGGCGAGGCCGCCTACCAGCGTGTGCTGCAGCGGCATGATATCGACACCGAAGCGGCCCGGCTGGCCGCTTACTTCAAGGCATCCGCATGATAAGTGTATTGAGTTGGTTACTGGGCCTGCTGACGGTCATCGTCCTTGCGCCTGTGTCGATTTTTTTTGTACAGATGCTGCTGGCATGTCTGCCACCACGCTCGCAGTACCTGGGCCATAGTCTGCGCCCCCGGGTGGCGGTGCTGGTACCTGCCCACGATGAGGCTGCGATCATTCGCGCAACGCTGGCGAGCATAGCCCCGCAATTGCTTGAGGGTGACCGCTTGCTGGTGGTGGCAGACAACTGCACCGATGACACCGCGCAGCTGGCCCGCGACGCCGGCGCCGAGGTTGTGGAACGCTTCGACTCGGTGTTGCGTGGCAAAGGCTATGCGCTGGACTTCGGCGTGCGTCACCTGGCTGAGCAGCCTCCCGAGGTGGTGATTGTGGTGGATGCCGATTGCCAGGTGGGTGAGGGGGCGATTGACTGCCTGGCGCGTCGCTATCACCAGACCCAGCGCCCGGTACAGGCGCTGTACCTGATGCGTGCGCCCGTGGGTGCCGGGCTGAAAGTGCAGGTCGCCGAGTTTGCCTGGCGGGTAAAAAACCTGGTGCGCCCGCGCGGGTGGGCGAGGCTGGGCTTGCCCTGCCAACTGATGGGTGCGGGCATGGCATTCGGTTGGCACGACCTGACCTTGATCAACCTTGCCAATGGGCACCTGGTAGAGGACGTGAAACTGGGCCTGGACCTGTGTCAGCAGGGCAAGCCTCCCGTGTTCTGCCCTGAGGCATTGGTCACCAGCCAGTTTCCTGCCAGCCAGCAAGGCCTGAACAGCCAGCGCACCCGCTGGGAGCATGGCCACCTGGGCTTGATGCTGGCCGATGCACCCAAGCGTGCGTTGGCCGCCGTGACCCAAGGCAATGGCAGCTTGCTGGCGATGACCCTCGACTTGCTGGTACCGCCTTTGGCGTTGTTGGTGCTGACCTTGCTGGGGCTCAATCTGGTGGCTTGGCTTGCGTACTTGCTGTTCGATGTTGCCGCGCCAGCGTGGATCGCCCTGATAGCGTTGGGCATGCTCAGCCTTGCGGTTTTGCTGGCTTGGGCGCGCTTCTGCCGTGAGCTGATCCCGTTTTCTGTCTTGCTTTACGCACCGTTCTACGCGGCAAAGAAAATCCCTTTGTACCTGGGGTTCCTGATCAAGCGCCAGGTCGAGTGGGTGCGCTCAAAACGGGATGATGACTGATGGCACTGTGGCAATGGCAGAATCGCTGGCAACGCATAATCGACGCGCTAGAGGTGGTGCCCGACAGCGGCGCGGCACAGCGCCTGCTCGACAGGCTGGCTGCCCCGCAAGCCGCAACCGTGCTGGGCTTCGTCAATGCCCATGCGATGAACCTGGTGGTCCGTGACGGCGCCTACTGCCAGGCACTGTCGGCAGCCGACGTGTTGCTGCGCGACGGCTCTGGCATGGCCATCCTGTATCGGCGCCTGGGCCTGGCACCCGGGCTTAACATGAACGGGACTGACTTCATTCCCAGGCTCATGGCCGCATACCGTGGGCGCAAGGTCGCATTCTGGGGCACCCGACAACCCTACCTGAACCAGGCCGTGCAGCGGTGTGAAGCCGAGTTTGGTGTAGTACCCGTGTCGGTTCATGACGGCTTCGCCAGCCTCGAAACCTACCTGCGGCTGGCCCGTGAGCAGCAGCCCGAGTTGATCGTGCTGGGCATGGGCATGCCCAAGCAGGAGGCAGTGGCGGCCAGGCTGGCAGCCGTTGGCGGGCCGTGCCTGATCGTGTGTGGTGGGGCAATCCTGGACTTTCTCGGCGGCAAGGTCAGCCGGGCACCGCCTTGGCTAAGGCGGCTGGGGGGAGAGTGGGCGTACCGGCTGTTGCGCGAGCCAAAACGCCTGTTCATGCGCTATGTGGTGGGCAACCCGCTGTTCCTGCTGCGCACGCTGCTTTACCGCAAGGCCGCCGATTCGGCCAGGGGCACTGTGTGATTCGGCCAAAATCCGCGCTGATGGCGGGTGGCTGCTACAGTGAGAGCAGTGGCTTGGGGGCTGCACGATCTTGCTTATCTGGCGTTGTACACGCTGTTTTCAAGACTTGATGCTTGATGGAAGGCACTGGCTACGCTCACACAGATGAGGTCTGAAATGGTTTTCGAACCCAGAAGCAGTCGTTCCTTACTCCAAAGAAGAAGCAGCGTAAGTAACGCCATTCAGGCAGGGCTCGATGGCATTGCAGTCACCGGTATTGCCTGGTATCTCATCTACGACCAGTTTGGTTACATTACCTCCGATTATGTAATCATGCTGCTGTTGCTGATTGGCGCACTGGCCGTCATTTACGACCATTATGCGATCTACCGCACCAATGTCGGGCTTTCGATCAAAGCCTTCCGCCTGTTCAAGGCCTGGTCGGCAACGTTCTGTTTTCTCGTGGTCATGGCCTTCCTGACCAAGCAGAGTGAAACGTACTCGCGGTTGTTGGTGGTGCAGTTGTTCATCATTGGCTACATCGCGCAGTTGTTCCTGCACTTTGCCGTACGTGAACTGCAAAAGCGGTTTACCGCCCATGCGCGCCTGGATAACGCACTGATTATCGGCGACGGCGACCTGGCGAATTTTCTTTATCAGAAAATCAGCAACAACCCCTGGTTTGGTGAACGGGTATTGGGGTGCGTACTGCTCGGCAAGGGCGACGGGCAGGGGCGTGACAACGGCGAGGGCAAGCAGCGCCTGCCTGTGCTGGGGCACATTGCAGACCTGGATGAAATCGTCGCCCAGCATGGTATACGCACCGTTTACCTGGTTACGCCGCTCGGTGGCTCCGAGGTCATCAACGATGTGTACTTCAAGCTGCTCGACAAGTGCATCGCGGTGAACTGGGTGCCGGATATCTTTTCGTTGCGCCTTATCAACCACAGTGTGCGTGAAATTGCCGGGATTCCTGTGCTGACCTTGTCGGAAACGCCACTGACGGGCATGAGCCTTTTCCTGAAAAACCTTGAGGACAGGGTGCTGGCTGCAGTCATTCTACTGTGCGCTTCGCCTGTATTGCTGACGGTTGCGCTGGCCATCAAACTCACCAGCCCCGGGCCGGTGTTCTTCCGCCAGGAACGCACGGGCTGGACCGGGGAATCGTTCCGGATCTGGAAATTCAGGAGCATGCATGTCCACCAGCCCGAAGGTGGTGTGGTCAAGCAGGCACAGAAGAATGACCCGCGGCTTACCCGGATTGGCGCCTTCATTCGTCGCACCAGCCTGGATGAATTGCCACAGCTGTTCAATGTGCTGACCGGGGAAATGTCGCTGGTCGGGCCGCGACCGCATGCGCTGCAGCATGACACTTTGTATTCCCAGGACATCGTTGATTACTTTGCCCGCCACAACATCAAGCCCGGCATGACCGGCCTGGCCCAGGTACGTGGTTTCAGGGGAGAGACCAAGGATATCGAGCAGATGATCCAGCGGGTGGACTCGGACATCGAGTACATCAACAACTGGTCGCTGTGGCTGGACTTCGTGATTCTGGTGCGCACCCTTAATGCCTTTACCGGCAAGCAGGCTTACTAAATAGCAAATCTCGTAAGCACGCCGCGTATCCTGTGGGAGCGGGTTTACCCGCGAAGAATTCGACACGGTGTATGGCAC
The DNA here is from genome assembly GCF_002992185.1 of Pseudomonas sp. LLC-1. Classification (NCBI taxonomy): domain Bacteria; kingdom Pseudomonadati; phylum Pseudomonadota; class Gammaproteobacteria; order Pseudomonadales; family Pseudomonadaceae; genus Pseudomonas; species Pseudomonas sp. LLC-1. Next base: position 103,885 of record NZ_LUVY01000020.1, read on the forward strand.
CGGCTCCGCCGGTGTTCGCGGCTGAAGCCGCTCCTACACGTACAGTGTCAGCACGAAAGGTGTGCTATTCCTTGTTCAGCGGGTGCAATTCCCGGAACCCCCGCGCTTCCGCCACCAGCCAGTCATGCACCGCCCGGGCCCCAGGCTGGTTCAACCCGCCTGGCGGGTAATGCACCACGTAGCGTTTGTGGTTGGCGATCGGCACGCCAAACGGCACGATCAACGCGCCGCGCTCCAGTTCGTCATTCAACAGTGTGCGGCGGGCGATCGCTACGCCGATGCCGGCGATGGCCGCTTCGATGGTCAGGTGGTTGCGGTTGAAGGTGTGCCCACGCCGCACATCCAGGCCGGCGGCGCCAATACCCTCCAGGTAGAACTCCCACTCCGCATACTCCGAACTGCCACGCCATGCCGTGATGTCGTGCAGCAGCGGGTAGTGCGCGAGGTCCGCCGGCCCATGCAGCGGCGGGCGCCCGCGTAGCAGGGTAGGTGAGCACACCGGAAAGATCTGCTCGTCCAGCAGCGGTGTCGAGAGCATGCCAGGGTAGCTGCCATCGTTCAGGTCGATAGCCAGGTCGAAATCGCCTGGGGTCAATGCCTGGGCACTGTCCTCGGCCACCAGGCGCAGCTCGATGTCCGGGTAACGCTGCTGAAAACGCGGCAGGCGCGGGGTGAGCCATTTGGCCAAAAAAGACGGGATCGAGCGCACGCGCAAGGTGCCGCGGATTTCACCGGCATCCAGGCGCAACAATTCGGCCTCGATGCTGCCGTAGGCTTCTGCCACCGTCTGGGCCAGGCGTTGCCCTTCGGCACTCAGCTCCACACCGCGTGCCCGACGCAGGAACAGCCGGTAACCCAGGCGTTCTTCCAGCTGGCGCATCTGCTGGCTGACAGCGCCTGGGGTAATGTGCAGCTCTTCGGCGCAGCGGGTGAAGGACAGGTGCCGGGCTGCGCAGGCGAATACATGCAGCCAGACAAACACCTGACCATTGAGTTGTCGCCGCATCGTTTAGTACCACTAAAGCCTTGCTTAGAAAGATTCGTTGGTCATTCGTGAATGAGCGCGTCAGTATCGCGCAAAATCGCAATACCGCTCAATTTCTTCAGATAACCGTGCCGTGGATTCATCTCAGGGTACGGTCAGGCATTAGCATGGCTATCAGTGTTTTCGACCTTTTCAAAATCGGCATCGGGCCGTCCAGCTCTCACACCGTCGGCCCGATGCGGGCAGCCGCGACGTTCGCCCAGGCCCTGCGTGAGCAGGGGGTGCTGACGCGGGTAACGCGCGTTGAAGTGCGGTTGTATGGCTCGCTGTCGGCTACCGGGGTTGGCCATGCCACCGATCGCGCCTGCCTGCTGGGCCTGATGGGCCAATGGCCAGACCGGATCGACCCGGCCACCATCGATTCGCGTATCAGCCAGGTGCTGCAGGAGCATTGCCTGATATTGGATGGCAGCCACCCGCTGGCCTTCGAGTATGGCCGTGACATGTTGCTGCTCGACGAAAACCTGCCTTATCACCCCAATGCCATGAGCCTGGAGGCGCTGGACGGGCAGGGCAGCCTGCTGTGCCAGACCTACTATTCAGTGGGCGGTGGGTTTATCGTCGAGCAGGCCGAAATCGATGCCCCTGCCGCCGAAAGCAACGCAGTGATCCTGCCGTACGAGTTCGACAGTGCGGCCCAGCTGCTGGCCTTGTGCAAAACCCACGGTTTGAGCGTTGCGCAACTGATGATGGCCAACGAACGCGCCTGGCGCCCGGAAGCCGAAGTGCGTGAAGGTTTGCTGCGTATCTGGGTGGCCATGCAGGAGTGCGTTCAGAACGGCCTGCGCAACGAAGGCATCCTGCCGGGTGGGCTGCACGTCAAACGCCGCGCCGCGCGGCTGCACCGCAGCTTGCAGGAACTGGGCAAGCCCAACGTGATTGGCTCGACCCTCAGCGCCATGGAGTGGGTGAACCTGTTCGCCCTGGCGGTCAATGAAGAGAATGCTGCCGGTGGGCGTATGGTCACTGCACCAACCAACGGTGCGGCCGGTATTATCCCGGCGGTGCTGCACTACTATATGAAGTTCAACCCCAGTGCCAACGACGCGGATGTGGTGGACTTCCTGCTCGGCGCCGCAGCGGTCGGTATTTTGTGCAAGAAAAACGCGTCGATTTCAGGGGCCGAAGTCGGTTGCCAGGGCGAGGTGGGCTCAGCGTGTTCGATGGCCGCTGCCGGCCTGGCGCAAGTGCTGGGTGCAACACCGCCACAACTTGAGAACGCCGCCGAGATTGCGCTGGAGCACAACCTCGGGCTGACCTGCGACCCGGTCGGTGGCCTGGTGCAGGTACCGTGCATCGAGCGCAATGCGATTGCTGCGGTAAAGGCGATCAATGCCGTACAGATGGCGTTGCGTGGAGATGGCGAGCATTTCATCTCACTTGACCGGGTAATCCGCACCATGCGTGATACCGGGGCGGACATGCACGCCAACTACAAGGAAACCTCGCGCGGCGGTTTGGCGGTTGCATTCGTAGAGTGCTAACAGGCTAGATCAGGTTTAGGGCCGCAAAGCGGCCCTAAACTTAACGAGCCTTCTGCTTCGCTGCCAGGAAGCTGGCACGCATGTCCTTCGCCCAACCATCCAGCACTGGCTTTACGTCATTCAAGGTCAGCTTCTGGGTATCGTTCTCCAGTTCCTGCCCCGTGCCTTTGCGCACCACCTGGGCCAGCACCTTCTGGCTGGCACCATCAAGGAACGCTGCCTCCACGCCGACATCCACTTCCTGATCACGGCCACCCATGGCAGTGTTCACTCCCGCCGAAATCAGTGCGATAGGGATGACTTCGTAAGGCTTCAGGCCTTCGTTGCTGGTCGACACCGCTGTAATGGCAGGGCGCACCACGATCACTCCCGGGCCTGGCCCCTTGGCCAGCGGCATCACGCTGCCCATTTCACGGCGCAAGGCTTCATTGAAGTAACGCGTGATTTCTTGCAGCGTCTGCTGCGAAATCACCGCCGTTGGCTGTGGCTTGGGGTAGAACTGGCTGGGCTCGATGAACACCTGACTGTACTGGTTGACGTTAACGTTGGGGTCGATCCAGCGCATCACCGGGTCACCCGAAGGGCTCTTGGCTTCCTGCAGGCGGCTGTAATCCTTGAGGAAGCCGGAATAATCCTTGGGGTCCACGCTTTTGCTGGAGCAGGCGGCCACGGCAAGCAGCGCGGCGCACAACAGGGTAATGCGAGGCAGTGATTTCATGATGGAGGTGCATCCATGAGAGGTCGGCCAGAACAACGCTAGCAGGTGCGAGACAGTTGGCCAGCCAGGGAGTTCAATCAGTTGCGATAAGCAGTACGGCAGTTGGGTCTGACGACGTTGCAAATTCCTACAAAGCCATCGGAAGTGGCTGGCTTTAAACTTGTTATCACTCTTGGAAACTATGCCCGCTACGGGTATGGTAAGAGGTAACTCATGGAGATTTTCAAGCGCAAGGACTTCGCGCGCTGGCAGGCGGCCCACAGGCTCACGGATGAAACGCTGTGCCAGGCAGTAGAAGAGATGCGAAAAGGCCTGGTCGATGCAAGGCTGGGTGGCGAATTGTTCAAAAAGCGTGTGGCAGCGCAAGGGGCGGGCAAGCGTGGCGGCTATCGAACCTTGCTATCGGCCAGAATTGGCAATCGATGTGTTTTTCTGCATGGCTTCGCCAAAAGCGACCAGGCAAACATCACGCTGGAAGAGCAGAAAGCGTTGAGATTCGCGGGCAAGGTTTTTCTTGATTTATCACCGCTGGCGCTCTGTCGGGCGTTGCAGGCGGGCGTATTAGTGGAGGTCTGCTGTGAGCAGCGAACTGGTTGAGTCATTACGTGAGGACCTCATTGCCCTTCATGAGGCGGGAGCGATTGGCAAGGTTACCCTTCGGGATTACGAAGCGCTGTGTCCCGCGCCAGTGCTGGATTTCAGTGCGGTGGATATACGCCGGTTGCGCGAGGCACTCAACTTCAGCCAACCGGTCTTCGCTATGCACCTTCATACGAGTGCATCAACGGTACGTAAATGGGAGCAAGGGGAAACGCGTCCATCGGGACCAGCTTTGAAGCTGCTTAATATCATAAAGAACAAAGGGCTACAGGTTATTCTTTAAGCTGACTATGCGATTTTAATAAAAATCAATAAATACAGTCGCTTAAGTCTAATAATTTAGGCTTCACTTTATATTTCACTGACCAGTGCCGGCGCCTGCTGATCCAGGAGGCGCCTGCCCAAGCAGCATCTCGTCTGTTGATTAACCCAACGCTTCGCGCAACCGGTACCACAGCATGCCCAGTGCCAGCAGCGGCGAGCGCAAGGCCTTGCCCCCTGGGAAGGTCAGGTGTGGCACGGCGCTGAACACATCCAGGCCATGGCTATGGCCGAGGGCGATACTTTCGGCCAGCAGCTTCGCCGTCCAGTGCGTCACGTTCAGCCCATGCCCGGAGTAACCTTGGGCGTAGTACACGTTCGAGTGCTGGCTCAGGCGCCCAACCTGGGGGAAGCGGTTGGCGGTGATGCCGATCATGCCGCCCCACTGAAAATCGATGCGCACATTGGCCAGCTGGGGGAACACCTTCAGCACCTTGGGCCGCATATAGGCCGCGATGTCCTTGGGGTCGCGCCCGGAATAGTGGCAGGCGCCGCCAAACAGCAGGCGGCGGTCGGCGGTGAGGCGGTAGTAGTCCAGGCCGACCTTCTGGTCGCACAGCGCCATGTTCTGCGGAATCAGGCTGCTGGCCAGTGCTTCGGGCAATGGTTCGGTGGCCACCACGTAACTGCCGGCTGGCAGCACCTTGCCGCCCAGGCGTGGCTCCAGCTCGTCGAGGTGGGCGTTGCAGCCGAGTACCAGGCTACTGGCCCGCACCTTGCCGCGAGCCGTGTGCAGGGTCACGCAAGGCCCGTGTTCGATGCGCAATACCGGGCTCTGCTCGAAAATGCGCACACCCAGGCCGTGCGCGGCACGGGCCTCGCCCTGCACCAGGTCGAGCGGGTGCAAGTGGCCCGAGCCCATGTCGACCAAACCGCCGGCGTACTGGTCGCTGGCGACAATCTCGTTCAACTGCCCGGCACCGACCAGGCGTGTTGCATGGCGATAACCCAGCGCAGCGAGGTCGTCCTGTTCATCCTTGAAGGCAGCGAACTGGGCCGGTGTATTGGCCAGTTCGCAGAAACCCCAACGCAGGTCGCAGGCAATACCGTAGCGGGCGATACGCTCGGCCACCAGCGCCACCGAATCGATGCCGGCCTGCTTCAGGTAACGCACGCCGTCCTGGCCCACATGCCGGGCGAAACCGCTGACATCGTGGCCAATACCGCGAATCAGCTGGCCGCCATTGCGCCCACTGGCGCCCCAGCCGATGCGCCGGCCTTCCAGCAGCACCACCGAAAGGCCACGCTCGGCCAGCTCCAGGGCGGTATTGACCCCGGTCAGCCCGCCGCCGACCACGCACACGTCAGCCGTCAGTTCGCCGTCCAGGCTGGGGTAGGGTGCCGCATCGCGCGCCGTGGCGGCGTAGTACGAAGCGGCGTGTTGAGTATTGAAAGACATGGGCGTTCTCGACTCAGCGGTTGGACTTGATCTTGCTCCAGGAGCGGGTCATGACGCGCATGATCTTCGGGCTCGGGGTGCTGGAGATGTACAGTTTGTCCAGCACGTCCTGGGGTGGGTAGATCTCTGGGTTGTTGACCAGCGATGCATCCATGTAGGCCTTGGCGTCCGGGTTGGCATTGGCATAGCCGACGGTTGCGCTGACCTTGGCGATCACTTTGGGGTCGAGCAGGTAGTTGATGAATGCCAGGGCCTGCTCGGGGTTGCTGGCGTCCTTGGGGATGGCCAGCAGGTCGAACCACAGGTTGCTGCCTTCCTTGGGAATGCTGTAGGCCACTTTCACGCCGTTCTTCGCTTCCACGGCACGGTTGGCGGCCTGGAACACGTCGCCGGAGTAGCCGAAGGCCACGCAGACATCGCCATTGGCCAGGTCGGAGACGTATTTGGATGAATGGAAGTAGGTGATGTAGGGGCGCAGCTCCAGCAGGCGGGCTTCGGCCTTGGCGTAGTCGGCCGGCTTTTCGCTGCGCGGGTCCATGCCCAGGTAATTGAGGACAGCCGGGAACAGTTCATCGGGCGAGTCCATGAAGGCCACGCCGCACTGTTTGAGCTTTTTCAGGTTTTCCGGCTCGAACAGCACCGCCCACGAGTCGATATGGTCCACGCCCAGTGCCGCCTTGACCTTGTCGACGTTGTAGCCGATGCCATTGGTACCCCACAGGTACGGCACGGCGTACTGGTTACCGGGGTCGTTCTGTTCAAGCTGCTTGAGCAGCTTTGGGTCCAGGTGCTGCCAGTTCGGCAGCTTGCTGCGGTCCAGCGGCAGGAAAGCACCGGCCTGGGCCTGGCGGGCGAGGAAGTGGTTCGACGGCACCACCACGTCATAACCGGTGCGCCCGGCCAGCAGTTTGCCTTCGAGGGTTTCGTTGGAGTCGAACACGTCATACACCACCTTGATCCCGCTGCTGGCCTGAAAATCGGCCAGGGTGGTGTCACCAATGTAGTCGGTCCAGTTGTACACGCTGACCGAAGGGGTGGCGTGGGTGGTGGTGGCGAACAGCAGGGTGAATGCAGCGGGTATCAGGGCTTGCAGATGACGCATGGGGACACCTCGTAGGTCTTGTTCTTCGAATTCGGTGCAGGGGGGCTTCAAGCCCCCCAAGGTGGGTCAGACGCTGAGCATCAGGAACTCGCGCTCCCACGAGCTGATCACGCGCTTGTAGTTCTCGTGCTCGGCCCGCTTGACCGCCACGTAGCCCTGGACGAACTGCTTGCCCAGGTACTGCTGCACGGTTTCGCAGTCTTCCATGTGCTGCAGCGCATCCTCGATGGTGATCGGCAAGCGCAGGTTGCGCCGTTCGTAGGCACGGCCTTGTACCGGCGCGCTGGGGTCGATTTGCTCGACCATGCCCAGGTAGCCGCACAGCAGGCTGGCGGCAATCGCCAGGTACGGGTTGGCATCCGCACCCGGCAGGCGGTTTTCCACGCGCATCGCCTCGGGGCTGGACGTGGGTACACGCAAGCCCGCGGTGCGGTTTTCTTCGCCCCACTCGACGTTGACCGGTGCCGAGGTGTCCGGCAGGAAGCGGCGGAACGAGTTGACGTTGGGCGCGAACATCGGCAGCAGCTTGGGGATGTACTTCTGCAAGCCGCCGATGTGGTGCAGGAACAGCGGGCTCATGCTGCCGTCTTCATTGGCGAAAATCGGCTTGCCGGTGGCGATGTCCACCACGCTTTGGTGCAGGTGCATGGCGCTGCCCGGCTCGTCGGTGATCGGCTTGGCCATGAAGGTAGCGGCGACGTTGTGCTTGAGGGCTGCCTCACGCATGGTGCGCTTGAACACGGTGATCTGGTCGGCCAGGTCCAGCGCGTCTCCGTGGCGGAAGTTGATCTCCATCTGCGCCGGGCCGTCTTCGTGAATCAGCGTATCCAGGTCCAGGCCCTGGATCTCGCACCAGTCGTAGACGTCTTCGAACAGCGGGTCGAATTCGTTGGCGGCATCGATCGAGAACGACTGACGGCCGCTTTCGGCACGGCCAGAGCGCCCCAGCGGTACCTGCAGCGGCAAGTCCGGGTCTTCGCAGCGCTTGGTCAGGTAAAACTCCATTTCCGGTGCGACGATCGGCTGCCAGCCTTTGTCGGCGTACAGCTTGAGCACCTTCTTCAGCACGTTGCGCGGCGACAGCTCAATGGGGTTGCCTTGTTTGTCGAAGGTGTCGTGGATCACGATCGCAGTCGGCTCGATCGCCCACGGGATCTGGTACACAGCGCTCGGGTCGGGGCGGCAGACCATGTCGATGTCGGCGGCGTCGAGCAGGTTGTAGTAGATGTCATCGTCAACGTAGTCGCCGGTGACCGTCTGCAGCAGCACGCTTTCTGGCAGGCGCATGCCACGTTCGTGGAGGAACTTGGCGGTGGGCGCGATCTTGCCACGGGCAATGCCGGTCAAGTCGCTGATCACGCATTCGACTTCGGTGATGCGGTGTTCTTTCAGCCAGGTGTACAGCTGATCGAAGGGGGCGTTCATACAGACCTCTTGGTTGGGTTTTAGTGTGGGAACGTGTAAGCCCGAGAAAGCCGTCGCAGGGTTTCCGGGGCATCACGCTTCCCAGGTGACGCGCTGGAGACTATCTTGGTCGCAGCCCCCCGGGGCAATCTATCCACTTTCTTCAGTAACGAATGCACCAAAAGAGTGCATACAGGACAATGCGTGACAACCGCCAATGCGTTGCAGGTCCAGGCTTTTCATACCACCGACGTTACCGAGCAAGTGCGCGCCACCCCTGGCTGGCAGCAACAGTATCGGCAGATGTCACCCGGGCATTTCAGTGGTGAGCTGCGTTGCCTGGGGCTCGATGGTGTGGAGGTGTACGAAGAGCGGCTGAATACCCGGGTGGAACAGTTTTTCCGCGCGCCGAGCGGTTCGTTGGCGTTCTGCTTCGACCGCAGCGAGAACAGCCTGTACCTGCTGAACGAGCAAAGCCGCAATATCTGGATCACGCCGGAGAACTACCAGGAAGTGGCGGTGGTGTTCGACCAGGCCTTTCTGGCCCGGCACGGGCTGGACCCACAGCGCCTCGAAGGTTTGTTCATGGTGCCGTTGGGCAGCGGGCAGAATGCCTTGTTCGGTAGCTGGCTGAGCGCCACGCTGACGCGCCTTGGCGAGGCGGATTGCCCGCTGCAAGGGCAGGCCCTCGCGGAGCAATTGCTGGAGGACTGCCTGTTCATACTCGACAATGCCTGCCAACGCTTGCAGGGTGTGGCGCTGGGGCGCCGTGACGAAGAGCGGGCGATCATGCGCCGGGTCAGCGAATGGGCAGCCGACTGCCCGGAAGAGACGCTGAACCTGGTGGAGTTGGCAGGGGTTGCCGGGGTTTCCCTGCGCCAGTTGCAGCAGGCGTTCAAGGCATTTACCGGCATGCCACCGGCGCAGTGGCTGCGGTTGCGCAGGCTGAACGGTGCGCGGCGCGACTTGTTGCGCGGTGGTGGCGTGACGGTCGCCGAAGTAGCGATGCGCTGGTCATTCTGGCATTTGGGAAGGTTTTCAGAGAGTTACAAACAGTTGTTCAAGGAGTTTCCCAGCGAGACGTTGAAGCGGGGCAGGGGTTAAACCCAGCATTCCCTACTGAAAGTTGCTATCGTGCCGCCCTGTTTCCACCCGAGGTACCGATGTTTTACCTGCCTTTGCCCAGCGACCAGGCCGACCGCCTCGCCAGCGAACTCAACACCGAATTTTTCACCACTGCCAGCGTGCTCGACGCCGCCGCAGTGCTGTTCGTGCAAAACCTCCCACGCCAGCCCGGCACCGCATCGGCCGACGCACAAGAGCGCCGTTTCGCCGAAATCGTGCGCATCGCCAACGAAGTCGAAAGCGCTGCGCCCGGGCGTTTCCAGGGCCAGGTGGCGCAGCACTTCGATCGCGAAGCCTTTGCCATGGGCCTTGGCATGCTGGGTGAAAACGGCATTGCCCTGTTGTCGGCCGAGGTGGAGTACACCGTAGACGAGCTGCTGGATGCCGAAGGCCAGTGGAGCTTCCAGTTCGCCGACACCTACCGCCAGCGGGCCACACCGCTGCACCCGGTGTACTTGCCGTCCCTGGCCAGTGACCTGATGCTCAGCGATCAGCAAAACCGCCTGCTGCGCGAGTTTCTCAGTGGCATAGACGAGTCGGTGGCCGTGCAGGGCTTCGCCGGCACCGGCAAGACCTTCCTGATTCACCAGTTCGCCCGGCTGCTGGAGCCACAGCGCACGTTGCTGCTGGCACTGACCGAGGGCCAGTTGCGCGCCCTGCAGGCGCGGGTGAAGGACGCTGCCGCCTACACCGCGATGACCTTCGGCCAGCTGGCAGACGAGCTGCTGAACCGCGACCTCACCAGCAATGGCTGGCGCTTGCGCGACCCGTACCGTACCAAGCTGTCGTGGCGCCCGCAGGACGCGCAGGTGGTGCGCTGGCTGGCCATTCCCGACATCGGCCCGGTTGCCGCACGCGATGTGGTTGCCTTGTGCGTGCGCGCCGTGCGCACGTTCTGCCACAGTGCCGACACCCAGCTGCAATTGCACCATTTGCCATGGGCCGGTCCGGGCACCTCGCCGCTGGACCAGGAGGTGCTGCTGGAAAAGGCGAGGTCGTACTGGCAGGAACTGATTCGCCCATCGGCACGAGAAATCCAGCTACCGGTGCGCGACTACCACCGGGTAAAGCTGCTGTCGCTGACCGACTATGTGATCGACAGCCGTTATACCCACGTCATCGTCGACGAAGCCCATGAGTTGTCCGCACCGATGCTTGCCGTGCTTGATCGCAGCCCGCAGTCGATCATTGCCCTGGGGGACGAGCTGCAGAACCTCAACGGCCTCAGCCCGCACCATGGCGGTTTCATTCGCCAGCGCTGCATCGACCATTCGCTGCGTGCCGGGCCGGCGATGGACAACGTGCTGAACCCGCTGATTCAGGCGCATCCGGCCGCGATTCAGGCCGCTTTCAGTGGCAGCGCCGAGCACTACACCCGGGTCAGTTTCTTCGATGCCGTGACGGTGCCGGAACAACCCACGGCGCTGATCGTCGATGACGAATGGGGCCTGTTTGGCTGGTTCCAGCGTCTGACACACCAGGGCGTGCCGTTCGTGCTGCTCAAAAGCGCGCGCAAGGACTTCGAATTGTTCGTCGAAGACTGCATCGAGTTGTACCGTTACGGCACGCGGCCCCGGCATCCGATGCTGTTCCGCTATGCCAGCTGGCAGGCGTTGGAGCAGGACAAGGGCGATGACAAGGCCTTCGTTGCCGTGGCCAACATGCTGCGCAAGGGCTACACGCCGGAGCACTTTGCCAAGGCCAAGAGCCGTTACCGTTGGGACAAGGCACCCAAGTTGTTCCTGGGGCGGGTAAGGGACGTGAAGAACATGGAATTCGCCCGGGTGATGGTGTCGCCGGAGCTGATGGTGGCGCCTCAGGTGGCGGGCAACCGCAATGAGCGGGCGCGGATGCTGGCGGGGTTGTACACCGCGTGTTCGCGGGCGCGGCATGAGTTGATCGTGCCGGGAGGGATGCTGGACTGGGTCAAGGACCAGGTTCGGGATTGAGGCCTTTGGGGCCGCTGCGCGGCCCATCGCCGGCAAGCCAGCTCCCACAGGGACTGTATACGACCTGAGCCTGATGCGGTCGAAGTGGGAGCTGGCTTGCCGGCGATGGGCTGCAAAGCAGCCCCCATTTACAAAATCAGTTGCGGTCCAGCCAGACAGTCTGGGCATTGGTGAACTCACGCACACCAAAGTGCGACAGCTCACGCCCGAAACCGCTCTTCTTCACGCCGCCAAACGCCACACGGGGGTCGGAAGCGCAGTAACCGTTGATGAACACGCCACCGGTATCCAGTGCTGCGGTCATGCGCTCGGCCAGCGCATAGTCGGCGGTGTAGATGGTTGCGGCCAGGCCGAACTCGCTATCGTTGGCCAGCTCCACCGCATGGTCGGCATCACGGGCAGTGATGATTGCGGCCACCGGCCCGAACAGCTCCTGCTTGAACGCCGTCATCTCCGGCGTGACGTTGGCGAACACGGTCGGCGCGTAGAAGTTGGCCACGCCCTCGACCTTGTTGCCGCCCAGCAGCAGGGTGGCGCCTTCGGCGAGGGTCGCTTGCACCTGGCCGTCCAGCTCATCGCGCAGGTCGTAACGGGCCATCGGGCCAATGTAGGTGTCGTCTTCCAGTGGGTTGCCCACTTTCAGTTCACGGGTGGCTTCAACGAACTTGCGGGTGAATTCGTCAACGATGCTTTCTTCGACGATCAGGCGCTTGGCTGCCGCGCAGACCTGGCCGGTGTTCTGGTAGCGGCCGATGACCGCAGCCTTGACGGCGGCATCCAGGTCGGCGTCGGCCAACACGATGAACGGGTCGGAGCCACCCAGCTCCAGCACGCACTTCTTCAGCGCGGCACCGGCCTGGGCACCGATCGCCATGCCGGCACGTACGCTGCCGGTCAGGGTCACGGCGGCAATGCGCGTGTCGTTGATGGCGCGGGTGACGCCATCCGGGGTCACGTTCAGCACTTCGAACACGCCCTCTGGCAGCCCGGCATCCTTGAACAGCTCGCCCAGCAGGTAGGCGCTGCCCATCACGTTCGGCGCATGCTTGAGTACGTACGTGTTACCCGCCAGGATCGCCGGCACGGCGCCGCGCAATACCTGCCAGACTGGGAAGTTCCAGGGCATCACGGCCAGGATCGGGCCAAGCGGGCGGTATTCGATACGGGCTTTTTCAACCTGGGTCGGCTCCGGCGCGAGCATGGCCGGGCCGTGCTCGGCGTACCAACGGCACAGGCCAACGCACTTGCTGACTTCGCCACGGGCCTGGGCGACTGGCTTGCCGATTTCGCGGCTGATCATCTGGGCGAAGGCTTCGGCCTTGGCTTCGAGGGTGCTGGCCAGGGCGAGCAGGTACTCGCTGCGCTGACCCAGCGACACTTGGCGCCACTGGCGGTAGCCAACCTTGGCACGTTGCAGCGCCGCTTCCAGTGCGGCGTCGGTGTCGAACGGGTAGGCGCCGATCTGCTCGCCGCTGTACGGGTCGAGGGAGATGGCGTGGGTCAGGCTGCTGATCGCGCTCATGGCGGACACTCTCGTTGTTGTTAATCAGTGACGCCAGACTAGTGGGCTATGGCTTTAATGAAAACTGAATAATAATGAGCGAAACATTCACGTTTGGAGAAAGGCTGTGGACCTGGTGCAACTGGAGATCTTCAAGGCCGTGGCAGAGCAGGGCAGCATCAGTGCCGCCGCGCAGCACATCCATCGGGTGCCGTCGAACCTGACCACGCGCATCAAGCAGCTGGAGGAAGACCTCGGCGTTGAACTGTTCATTCGCGAAAAGAGCCGCCTGCGCCTGTCGCCTGCGGGTTGGAATTTTCTCGAATACACCCGGCGCATTCTCGACCTGGTTCACGAGGCTCGGTTGACCGTGGCCGGTGAAGACCCGCAGGGCACCTTCGCCCTGGGCTCACTGGAAAGCACCGCGGCCGTGCGCATCCCCGCGCTGCTGGCGGCCTACAACCAGCGCTATCCCAAGGTCGACCTGGACCTGTCTACCGGCCCTTCGGGCACGATGCTGGAAGGCGTGTTGTCGGGTCGCCTGGTGGCGGCGTTCGTCGATGGCCCGGTGCTGCACCCGACACTGGAGGGCATGCCCGTGTTCGAGGAAGAGATGATGGTGATCGCGCCGCTCAACCATGCCCCGGTCACCCGTGCACAGGACGTGAACGGGGAGAGCATCTACGCCTTCCGCGCCAACTGCTCCTACCGCCATCACTTTGAAAACTGGTTCGTGCAGGACCAGGCGGTGCCAGGCAAGATCCACGAGATGGAGTCTTACCATGGCATGCTGGCCTGCGTCAGCGCTGGCGCAGGCCTGGCCATGATGCCACGCAGCATGCTCGACAACATGCCCGGATGCAGCACCGTCAGTGCGTGGCCGATGTCGGAGGATTTCCGCTACCTGAAAACCTGGCTGGTGTGGCGGCGGGGCACGGTATCGCGCAGCTTGAGCATGTTTGTGAAGCTGCTTGAAGAAGCACGCACAACATCCTGATATTCATATAAATTTACGTTAGTTTCATGCGTTAGTGCCGAATATCACGACGGTAACCAGACATCGGCACGAACACCGGTACGCCTGAAGGATCAGATACTAGGTAAGCCATCCTCTGAAGGAGGGTCGTACCATGCGTAACCATCACTATGCCCTCGGTGCGGCACTGCTGGTCGCCTTGGCCATGCCATGGACCTTGGCAGCCGCCGCCAACCTCAATGCCCCCATCGATATGCAGGCCGTTCAGTTACAACCACAGGAACAGAACGGCGTGCGCTTTCTCCAGGGAGGCATCGGCCAGGATGAGGCCAACGCCCTGCGCAAGACCCCGGGTTACGACTTGCACGTAGAGCTTTCTACAGGGCCGGAAGGCAAGTTCCAGAGCGGTGCCAACGTCGATATCCAGAGCGCCCAGGGGCAGCCCGTGCTCAGCGTCATGGACGCCGGGCCACTGCTGTATGTGCAGTTGCCGCCTGGCAAATACAAAGTCACCGGTAACGCTCAAGGGCAGACGGTGCAGCAAATGGTGACTGTTAACGGAAAGGCCCCTACGACGGTAAGCCTTAACTGGCGTTAATGGATAACGGGCGGGAGTACGCATGTACTCCTGCCGGGTCGGAGCACATCGCCATGAGCCTGAGCCTTCAACTGGAGATGTTGGACGAGCAGGGTTATGTATTGATCCCGGATGTGCTCGAACCCTTGCGTATCGCCCTGTTACGCTGCGCCATCGATGATCTGCAGCCGATCCACTGGGATTACCAAGGGCTGCTGGAACACTACAAATGCGTGTTCAACCGCAACCCGTTGTGGTTGCCTTTTCTCGACCTTCCACCACTCATCGCACTGGCTGAAGCGGCGTTGGGTACCGATTGCCATGTCATCGGGCAAACCGCCTGGCGCAGTCATCCGGGTTACCCGGGTATGCCTTTGCACCTCGACCACTTGCCCATGCAACTGCCCGGCTGGCTCAGAGAGCGTGGGGACTTCACCCAACCCGCGCAGATTCTGACTGCACAGTTGTACCTCAGCGAGATTGATCACAGCCTGGGGCCGACCTGGATCGTGCCTGGCAGCCACCACGCCGCGCGCTCGCCACAGGCGGGTGAGAACCATTGGCAGGGCTGCGAAGCCGTGCCGGTGCTGTGCAAGGCGGGCGATGCGCTGGTGTTTCGCAGTGACGTGTGGCACAGCGGCGGGGCCAACTGCAGCCAGGCCCGAGCGCGCGACATGCTGCAGGTGCACTACGGCCGGCGCATGGTCGCACAGAAGTTTTCGCCGTACTTGAGCTGGCGTTTCAACCCGCAGGTGCTGGAGCGCGCCACTCCCCGGCAACGGCGCCTGCTGGGCGAACACGAAGAGGCGGAGTACGACTGAAGCCCTGCGCACGGCAAGGCACATCTTAAAGAAGCGAATTAGCCAATAGTGGCAATTCACTTTCAACTTTCTGATTATCTGGACAATAATCAAAAAACTATTACTTCGTGTGACCGGCCTGGAAGTGCCGGGCACCGCATAAAATCGAGGGGCTCAAGCCCCCGCTTGCCGTGTAGACCATCAGGAGAGTCGTTGATGAAAACCCGTCTGGCAGCATCGCTGGCCGCTGCAGTGCTGGCCTTTGCAGGGGCCAATCTGGCCCAGGCCGCGCAGGTGTCCGGTGCCGTTGGCGCCACAGGCCAAGGTGACATGACCTACCGTATTGGCATGTCGTTCGACTGGGACAAGAAATGGCTGGAAAGCAGCACTGGTTATCTGAGCGGGTATTGGGACGCTGCGTACACCTACTGGGAGGGCGGGGACGCCAGTGGCGCACATTCGCTGTCGTTCAGCCCGGTGTTCACCTATGAGTTCAGCGGTTTCACCTACACGCCGTACATCGAGGCCGGCATTGGCCTGGCGGCGTTTTCCAAGACCGACGTGGGCGATCAGCGTCTGGGTTCTTCGGTCAACTTCGAAGACCGCATCGGTTTTGGCTTGAAGTTGCCGGGGGAGCAAAAGGTAGGGATCCGTGCGATGCATTACTCCAATGCGGGCATCAAGCAGCCTAACGACGGGATCGAGTCGTACTCGCTGTTCTACAGCAAGGGTTTCTAGCGGTTTGGGGCCGCCAAGCGGCCCCCACTCCCGTCAGAAGGTATACGAAACCCCAGCCTGCACTGTCCGAGGCGCCCCCGGATACACATAGCTGTTGAACGCCCCCTCGTCATAGCCTTTGTTGAACACGTTCTTCACATCCAGGTTCAGACGGACGTGTTCGTTGACCTGGTAGAAGCTCAGCAAGTCGACCACGGTGTATTGCTCCATGGTGTAGGTCGTCGCGGCGGTCTGGCCTTGACGATCATCCAAATACTTTACGCCAACGCCCAGGCCCAGCCCCTTGGCCAAGCCATCCTGGAATTCATACGTGTTGAGCAGGCTGAAGCTGTTGCGCGGGATGTTTGCCAGGCGCGTGCCGGTCGGCAGGCTGGTGTCCTTGGTAACTTGGGCATCCACGTACGAATAGCCACCAATTACCCGCCACTCAGGCGTGATGTTGCCGGCAACGTTGATGTCCAGGCCACGGCTGCGCACTTCGCCGGCTGCGATCTTGTAGGTGCCGGTTGGGTCACTGGGATCGTTGGCCAGTACGTTTTCCTTGACGATGTGGTAGATCGCCGCGTCAACGCTCAATTGGCGATCAAGTGCCTCCCATTTCACACCCAGCTCGTAGGACTTGCCTTTCTCCGGGGCGAATCCCCCACCGCTGGCCGGGGTTCCGGTATTGGGCTTGAACGACCGGGCCGTGTTGGCATAGACCGCGACGGTATCGGTCAGGTCATACAGCAGGCCGAACCGCGGGGTTACACCGTTCTCGCCTTTATCGAAGTCACCCGCACTGTTGAGCTTGTTGACGTAGTCATGTTCAAAGCGTTCAAAGCGCACACCTGCCAAGGCTTTAAGGCGCTCGGTCAGGGCAACCTGGTCCTGAACGAAGAATGCCCAGGTTTTGAGGTTTTCCTTGTCATGGGTGGTGGGTGTACTCAATAGTGCTGGGCGCGACTGGTCATATACCGGATCGAAAAGGTCGATTGGATAGGACGCTGGAGTGGTAGCCGAACGCTGGATGATCGAGTTGTAGTCGTAGTCTTCGTACTCGACACCTGTAAGCAGCGTATGGCTGAAACCACCGGTGTCAAAATGCCCGGTCAGGTTGAGCTGGTAGTCGCGGTCGCGCCATTCCAGCTTGCGGTAGTTGAAGTTACGCCCCAAGGTCCGGCCATCGGCCTGCAAGCGGTTGGCTTCGATGGCGTTGCCCTTGAGGGTACCGTCCAGCCACTGCATGCCGCCGCCCAGGGTCCAGTCATCATTGAGCGCATGCTCGAAACGCAACTGCGCCATGTTGTTATCGTTGTGCAGCATGTTGTCGCTGCCTTTGCCCCAGATGTTGGTATCGCGCGAGGCGCTGCCAGCCTGGTTGGTGTAACGCGTCAGCCCGCGGTCAAGCGGGTGGTTGTTACGCATGAAGTCGCCTTCAAAGACGATTTTGGTCGCATCGTTCACCTGCCAGCTCAGCACCGGCGCGACGTTGTAGCGTTCGCTTTCGACGTTGTCGCGGAAGCTGTCGCCACCTTCGCCCAACACATTCAGGCGATAGGCCAGGCTACCGTCCTGGTTCAAGGCACCGGTGGCGTCGAGGGTGGCGCGGTGCATGCCCTGATCGTCGAACTGGCTGCCCAGGGTTACCTGCTGTTCAGTCTGCGGCTGCTTGGTAACCACATTGAAGGTGCCGCCGGGGTCGCCACGGCCGTACAGGCTGCTGGCCGGGCCGCGGATCACTTCCAGACGCTCGACGCTGTTGGCATCAGGCGCATTCGGGTAACCGCGGTTCATCGGGAAGCCGTTGCGGTAGTACTCGCCAGTGGTGAAACCGCGGACAGTGACCGTGGTCAGGCCTTGCCCGCCAAAGTTGTTGGCGCGGCCCACACCACCGGCATAGTCCAGGGCGTCTTGCAGGCGGGTGCTGGCCGTATCGGTCAACACAGCCTTGGGCACCACGCTGACCGACTGCGGCGTTTCGTGCAGCGCCGTGTCGGTGCGGGTGGCGCTGGCCGAGCGGGTGGCCTTGTAGCCAACGACCGGGCCATCGGCGCGTTCGCTGTCGGCGTTGCTGGTGATGTTCAAAGCCTGGAGTTCAATCTGGGCAGGGTCGCTGAGCGGTTCGGGCTCGGCAAAGGCCAGCGGGGAGACAGCATGAAGCACACAAAGCGAAACGAACGTGCGACGCATCGACGGTACGATCCTGGAGTAAGGCGCTGAGGGAGAGGGTGGAGAAGCGTCGCGAAATTACTACGAATCATTATCAAATGCATTCTTTTTGTGTGGCACTGGTGTACCAAATACCAACCGATGAAATACACGCCGGTCTCTACGCGGGTAAACCGCTCCCACCGCTGATATTCCTGAGGGAGCGGGTTTGCCCACAAAGCGGCCGGTTCAGGTATACCAGAACTCAGTGAACGGCCTTGATCGCCAGCACATTACACAACGGATGCTCCAATACATGGGCCGTGGTCCCACCCAGGAACGTCTGCATCGCGTCATGCCGGTGGCTGCCCATGACAATCACATCGGCCCGGCTGTGGCCGACAAACTGGGCAATCGCCCTGATCGCTGCCCCTTCCAGGAAGTGCCTGCGCTCCAGCGGAATCTGATGATGGTCACCCAGGCGGTTGAACGCAGCCCGCTGCGCGGTACGCACGCTGCTGTCGAAGCCAGGCATGGTTACCGTACCTGCACCGAAATCGGCGATATGGGTCTTGGCTGCATCGCACACATGCAGCAGATGGAGCTCGCCGTTGCATTGCAGCGCCAGGGCATGGGCAGTCTGTATGACCTGTTCATCCAGGTGTTCGCCTGCACCGTGGCTGTTCAGGTCCACCGCTGCAGCAATCTGCCGGGGCAAGGGCAGGCGGATGTCGCTCACCAGGTGTACAGCGACCGGACTGTCCTTGAGCAGTTGCCAGTCCAGGGGCGTGACCAGCAGGCGTTTGAGAATCGGTTCGTGCTGCACGTCCTTGACCAGCAGGTCGCAACCCAGCCGCTCGACCCGCTCCAGCACACTGCCCAGCGGGTCGCGGGTCAACAACAGTTCGGTCGACACGTCCAGGCCGGCATCGCCCAACTGTTCGGCCTCATCCGCCAGCCATTGGCGGTTGTCACTGAGCAGCCGCTCACGTTCGCGACCATCGCTCATCAAGCCAAAGGTGTCGACATCATCGACGAACACGTTGATATCCAGCAGTGCACCGCTGGACTCCGCCAGCGCCGCTGCGCGTTGCAGCGCGGGTGTATGGCGCATTTGCGGGCCAAGCATGACGAACAAACGCTTGAACTGGCTCATCTCACACCTCCACGTGTGGCAGCCCCCCGGTGATCTGGTCTTGTTCAGTCTAGTTCGCCTCAGGCTGCATGAGCGGCAGGCTGGCGATGCTCGTTGTGTCGGGTATGATGCTGCCCCTAATCATTGTCCTGAGGCCGTCCCATGTCCCTGAGTGCTGAACAGATCGGTGAATTCCGCACCTTCGCCGAGCAGCTGGCCGATGCCGCCGCGGTGGCGATCAAGCCATATTTCCGTGCCAGCCTGGCTGTCGAGGACAAGGGCGGGCGCCTGTACGACCCTGTCACCGTGGCCGACAAGGCGGCCGAGGACGCCATGCGCGAGCTGATCCAGGCCCGCTACCCCGACCACGGTATTCTGGGTGAGGAAGCGGGTGTCGCCGTCGGCAGCAGCCCGCTGACCTGGGTGCTCGACCCGATTGATGGCACCCGTGCCTTCATCACCGGCCTGCCGCTGTGGGGGACGTTGATCGCCCTGAATGACGGCGAACGGCCGGTTGTGGGGGTGATGAACCAGCCGTTCACCGGCGAACGCTTTGTCGGCACCCCTGAAGGCGCCTGGCGCAGCGGCACGTCGCTGCAAACCCGTGCCTGCGCCGACCTGGCCTCGGCCACGCTGATGTGCACCACCCCCGACATGTTCGATTCCGCCGAGCGCAAGGCTGCGTTCGAGGCCGTTGCCGGTCAGGCGCGGTTGATGCGTTATGGCGGTGATTGCTATGCCTACTGCATGCTGGCTTCGGGGTTTGTCGATGTGATCGTGGAGGCCAGCCTGCAGCCGTATGACGTGCAGGCACTGATGCCGATCATTGAAGGGGCGGGTGGTGTGATCACTGCGTGGGACGGCAGCTCGGCGCAGAATGGTGGTTGCGTGGTGGCATGTGGTGACCCGGCGTTGCATGCGCAGGTGGTGGAGATGTTGCGCCACGCCATGTAGTTGAAAATCCCCAACCACTGCACTTTTTCCGTTTTCGGAGCTCTATGCTTGGCCAGGCTGCCTTGACCCCCAAGGCAGCCGCCGAATATCGACCCGGTGCCGATGGTTGCAAGCTACCCAAGTTTCTTCTCCCGCCTGCTGCTGGCAGGCGCCCTCACATGCCTGTGCGCCTGCACCCAGGAGCAAGGCCGTGACATCGTTAATCAGTTCGGCAACGGCAAACCCAGCGAGCTGTTCCAGACCAGCGTCGACCGCATGGCCACGCTGTCCATGCGTGACAACCTGCAAAGCCTGTACCTGCTGATGAACAAGCTGTACCAGCGCAATCCCAACCAGTGGAAAATGTCTGGCTACATCGACGCCGCCACCGCCGAGCGGCAGATCCGCATGGCCATCGAGCAACGCCAGCCATTGCCGCAACTGGGCAACCGCCGTGACCTGGCGGCATTGAGCTACGCCCTGAGCCCGGAGTTTCGCGGTGATCGCGTTGGCGCCTTCATTTACGCCATCGGCAGCATGCTGATTACCGCGCATGGTGGGCGTACCGAGTTTTACATGACCGATACCATCGACCCGCTATTCGTTAACAACGCGGCGCGCAATATCGAGAAGGCAACCTGGATGCTCAGCCAGCGCCAGGACGCGAATGGGGTATTGCTGCTGTTCTCCAATGAAATTTCGGAAGAGGGCAGCAACCTCAGTTTTGCCGTGGAGTTCGGTAAAATCGTGGCCCGACTGGACTTGCTGGCGGAACTCCTGGACGAGCGTTACCGGCGGATTGGCCTGAACTACGCGCAAAGCTTGTTGTTAATGAATTTTCTGCCGGTGCAATGAGTTCAGCGCAATGACTCCAGCAACGGCTGAAACTCGTCCAGCAACCAGTCCCGCAACCGCCGGCAACTGGAGTCATGTTCCTTGTCTTCATTGAACGCCAGGAAGTGAAAGGTATCTTTCAACACCAGTTCTTGCTCCACAGGCCGCACCAGCAGCCCTTGCACCACCAGCGGTGCAATCAAGTGATGCCAGCCCAACGCCACTCCTTGGCTGCCCAGTGCCAGCTGTACCAACAGGTTGTAGTCATTGGCATTGAAAAAGTGCGGCGCGGTGTTGGCGCGGCTTTTCAGGTCGATGTCATGAAAGGCCAGCCACACGTTCCAGTCCACATGCTCGGCAACCTGCGAGCGGCCATAGGGGCTGAGGTTCAGCAAGGTGCCATCGCGCAGCCCTTGCAAGGTGCGTATTTCGGGGTGCTGCGCCAGGTAGTGGGGTGTGCACACCGGGTAGATCACGTCATGGTTGAGCGGGTGCGAGCTGTAGCCCGCCTGCACCTTGCCGATTTTGGTGATGTAGATATCCGGGCGTACCCCAGGCTCCATCGACAGGAAGTTCTGTGTGGTGACCAGGTTGATGTCGATGTCCGGGTTTTCGTCGAAGAACTTTGGCATGCGCGGCCCCAGCCACAGCGCGGCAAACGCCGGCGAGCAACACAGGGTGACGACGTGTTTGGTGTTGGTGTTGCTGCGGATGCGCTCGGCCGCCTGGGAGATGTTGACGAACGACAACTGCACCGCGTCGAAGAAGATCGAGCCCGCCACGGTCAGCTCCACCGCGCGGCCAACACGGGCGAACAGCTCTGCCCCCAGGTAGGTTTCCAGCTCACGAATCTGCCGGCTGACCGCAGCCTGCGTCACGCAAAGCGCCTCGGCGGCGCGGGTGAAGTTCTGGTATTTGGCGGCGGCGACGAAGACTTTGACCGCGCGCAGCGAGGGCATCTTGATCAGCGTCTGATCGGGTTCGGAGTGTCTGACCATGGGGTGGGGCGAGGTCCTTCGTCTTAGCCAGGTAGATCACTCTAGCCTGTTCAAGGCGCGCAGGTAAATGCGCAGGGCTCTGGCGCCGGGCTCAGGGCCCGATTGATAACTTCAGGTAATGGTTAGCGCCATACAAATGTCGTTGGACCCGCTCTGGTGCAGGGCCTAACGTTAAACCCACGGCGCGACATTCGAGACATCGAGGTCGAACAATTTTTTGAAGCAGGATTTTCTGCGTGCCGGTTTTGACTCACGTTCGAATTTGAACGGACTGCCAAGCGTACTCGCACTGATCTCTACCCGCCTTATTGAAAGTGCGATGTTGAAAGATTGGTTAATAAGCATAATAAAGAGGGTCGTATGAGCCATGCCGATGAGATTCTTTCGGTAAACAATATCTTCAAGGTGTTCGGTCCCAACCCGGACATGGCCATGGAGATGCTCCGCAAGGGCGCCGACAAGAACGAAATCTTCAGCAAGACCGGCCACGTCGTCGGCGTGTTCGATGCAAGCTTTTCCGTCAAGCGTGGCGAGATCTTCGTCATCATGGGCCTTTCCGGTTCGGGCAAATCGACCATGGTGCGGCTGTTCAACCGCCTGATCGAGCCGACCTCCGGCAGCATTCACCTCAACGGCAAGGAAATCACCGGGCTCTCCGACAAAGCCCTGCTGGACGTGCGCCGCAAGGAAATGGGCATGGTGTTCCAGTCCTTTGCGCTGATGCCGCACATGAGCGTGCTGGAAAACACCGCGTTCGGCCTGGAAATCGCCGGCGTGGCAGAAGCCGAGCGCCACAGCCGCGCCCGTGAAGCCTTGAGCCAGGTTGGGCTGGCCGGCCATGAGCACAGCTACCCGCACCAGTTGTCTGGCGGCATGCAGCAGCGCGTGGGGCTGGCCCGGGCACTGGCCAACGACCCGGCAATCTTGCTGATGGACGAGGCGTTCTCAGCCCTCGACCCGCTGATCCGCAGCGAAATGCAAGGCGAGCTGATTCGCCTGCAGGCCGAGCAGCAGCGCACCATCATCTTCATTTCCCACGACATCGAGGAAGCCATCCGGATTGGCCATCGCATCGCGATCATGGAAGGCGGCCGGGTGGTGCAGATCGGCACTCCGCAAGAGCTGATCAACCAGCCAGCCAACGATTACGTGCGCACCTTCTTCAAAAGCTTCGACAGCTCAAGGGTGCTCAAGGCCGGCGATGTGGCCAGGTTTGACCCTGCCGTGGTGTGCAAGGTCAACGGCAAGGCCCCGAGCTTCCAGGCCGGCGTGCCGTTCGGCTACCTGGTCGATGACCGCGGGCAGTTGCTGGGCGTGGTCGACACCGACGCCAACGGCGCATCCGCCAGTGACCGCTACAGCCTGCACGAGCAGTGCCCGGTGTACACCGACACGCCGCTGCACGAGGTGCTGGGTATTGCAGCCAACCTGCCGTACCCGGTCCCGGTGCTCGACCGCCAAGGTGCCTTCAAGGGCACGCTGTCGAAGAACGAGCTGCTGCAGACCCTGAGCCGCCACTAAAACAAAAAGCGCCCGTAGCGTTTACTAAAAGAGGTAAGCCCTCATGTCCGAATTCAGCCTTCTCGACCCGTTCCAGGCGGCCACCATCCCCTTGGGTGACTGGGTCACCGCTACCCTGAATTTCCTGGTGCACAACTTCCGAGAGGTGTTCCGCGCCATTCGCTGGCCCATCGACCAGGTGCTCAATGGCATCGAATTCACCCTGCAGAGCATCCCTCCCACCATCGGCATCATCCTCTCGTCGTTGCTGGGTTGGCAATTGGCGGGCAAGCGCATGGCCTTGCTGTGTTTCGTCACCCTGACCCTGCTGGGCCTGATCGGTGTGTGGGCCGAGTCGATGACCACCCTGGCGCTGGTACTGACCTCGGTGTTCTTCTGCGCGCTCATCGGCATCCCGTTGGGCATCCTGTGTGCCCGCAGTGACCGCATGGAGCGGGTCATCCGCCCGCTGCTCGATGCCATGCAGACCCTGCCGGCCTTCGTTTACCTGGTGCCGGTGGTGATGCTGTTCGGCATCGGCAACGTGCCAGGGGTGCTGGTGACCATCGTGTTCGCGTTGCCACCACTGGTGCGCTTGACCAACCTCGGTATCCGCCAGGTGCCGGAAGACAAGATCGAGGCCGCCCGCGCTTTTGGCTGCACCCCACGGCAGATGCTGACCCGCGTGCAGCTGCCGCTGGCCACCTCGACCATCATGGCCGGCCTCAACCAGACCCTGATGCTGTCACTGTCGATGGTGGTGATCGCCTCGATGATTTCGGTCGGCGGCCTGGGCCAGATGGTACTGCGCGGCATCGGCCGCCTGGACATGGGCCTGGCCACGGTCGGCGGCGTAGGCCTGGTATTGCTGGCGATTTTCCTCGACCGCCTGACCCAGGCCATGGGCGCCCGCACCAGCGCCGACCCAAGCCTGCGCTGGTACCACACAGGCCCCGTAGGCGTGGTGATGCGCCTGTGTGGCGCTGGGCAACCGCAAGGGCGGCGCAAGACCGCCTGAGCACAGCAAGACTTTTGAGACGTTCGATCTGCCGCACTTGAAGATAAAAATCAGAAGAAGGTAAGCGACGATGTACGAATCCAAGTTCTCCCGCAGCATCCTCAAATGCGCCACGGCGCTGACCTTGGTCGCCGCAGCGCTGGGCGCCCACGCCTCGGCGGAAAAGCCGGGTGATGGCGTGAAGGTGACGCCCATCTTCCCCTCCATCGCTGAAGAGCGCTTCCGTGGCGAAGTGGCCATGGAGGGCCTGCGCGAGCTGGGCTACAAGGTTCAGGAGCCGAAGGAGACCGAGTACGGCGTGATGATGGTGGCCCTCGCCAATGGCGATGCCGATTTCACCGTGCACCTGTGGGACAAGCTGCACAACCAGTTCTACCAGCAGGCCGGTGGTGACGACGTGATGGTCAAGACCGGCGACATTCTGCCGGGAGTGGCCCAAGGCTACCTGATCGACAAGAAAACTGCCGACCAGTACAACATCAAGTACATCACCGACCTTAAAAAGCCCGAGATCGCCAAGCTGTTCGACACCGACGGTGACGGCAAGGCCGACATGACCGGTTGCAACCCGGGGTGGGGTTGCGAGCTGGTGATTGCCCACCACATGAAGGCCTACGACCTGGACAAGAGCATCACCGTCAACCAGGGCTCGTACTTCGCGCTGATGGCCGACACCATCACCCGTTACAAGGAAGGCAAGCCGATCTTCTACTTCACCTGGGTGCCACAGTGGATCGCCAGCGTGCTGGTGGAGGGCAAGGACGTGGTCTGGCTGGAAGTACCGAAGACCGACCTGCCGGATGGCAAGAATGATGTCGACACGATGTACCACGGCAAGAACCTCGGCTTTGCCATCGACAAGGTGGTGGCCGTGCTGAACAAGGACTTTGCCGAAAAGAACCCGGCAGCGCTGAAGTTCCTGTCGCTGGTACAGATCAGCACCGACGACGAGAGCAACCAGAACCTGAAGATGCAGCAGGGCGAGAAGAAGCCTGCCGACATCACCCGCCATGCCAAGGAATGGGTTGCCGCCCACCGCCAGCAGTTTGACCAGTGGCTGCAAGCGTCGCGTGACGCTGCGGCCCAGTCCGGCAAGTAACCTGATCCATCAGCGTTGGCCTCTTCGCGGGCTTGCCCGCTCCCACAGGTCCGCCACAGGTTTTGAAAACTGTGCAAGGCCTGTGGGAGCGGGCGAGCCCGCGAAGAAACCAACGCGATTTCCGCTGTTGAGTTAAGACCATGAGCCACTTCGAAAGCATCCTCAAGAACACCAACCTTGCCCACCTGGACCCTGCCTTGCGCACCTCGCTGTCAATGCCGTGCCAGCGCGTGGCCTTCGTACTGCGCGAGCACTTCTCCATGATGGCGTTCACCGCCGCCATGGACAGCCTGGTCACCGCCAACCTGATGAGCGCCACGCCGCTGTTCCAGATCCAGGTAGTGGGCGAGGGCGAGCAGGTAATGAGCGACCTGGGCATCGCCCTGCCGGTCAACACCCAGCTGGCCGACCTTGAGGTACAAGGCCTCGACTGGCTGCTGGTATGTGGTGGCTTTCGCGTAAGGCTGGAAACCGCGCCACTGCTGCGCGCCAAGTTGCGCCAGGCTGACCAGCACGGCTGCCAGCTGGGCGGGTTGTGGAACGGCGCTTACTTCCTGGCCGAGGCCGGCCTGCTCAACGATCACGACTGCGCCTTCCACCCCGATGGCCGGGCGATGATGAACGAACTGTTCCCCAAAGTACGTATCAGCCGTCAAGCCCATGTGCTGGACCGTCGCCGCATGAGCTGTGCCGGGGCCAGCAGTGCGCTGGACATGATGCTGGCGCTGCTCGAACACTGCGGTGGCGCGCCGCTGCGCCGGGCGGTTGAGCAGATGCTGGCCTGTGACCGTTCGCGGGTAATGAGTGACGCCCCGGCCAGCGCGCCGGAAATCGACCCCAGCCTGCCCAAGGGCGTGCGCCTTGCGCTGGAGCTGATGCACGCCAATATAGAAGACCCGATTGGCATCGACGAGATCGCCGAGCACGCAGGGTTGTCCCGTCGGCACCTGGAACGGTTGTTCCGCCGCCATGTACAGGCCACGCCGCCACGGTATTATCTGGAGCTGCGCCTGACCCATGCGCGGCAGTTGTTGCAGCACACCAGCAAGTCGTTGACCGAAGTGGCGGTGGCCAGCGGGTTTGTCAGTTTCCCGCATTTCTACCGGCGGTTTCGTGAACTGTTTGCCATTGCCCCGCGCCAATACCGGGCACGGAGTCAGGGGTGGGCAGGTCGGCAGGAAATTACTGTTCGATAACCGAACACATTTATTACCCTCACTGTCCGCTATCCGCCCATCCATTGCCAAAGCCGCATTGCCCAACCCCCGCCTTTTTGCTGTAGTGTGCCTATCCGCCGGTTGTCACCTGCCCTCATCACCCCACAACCGGCCCGATAGAATGACCGTGACGACCGCAACCACAGCCCACAAGGCCGTAGGAAGCGGCGACCAGAACAATAACGATACCGAGTGCCTTGCCTATGGAAAGCCGCCTGCTGAGCGAGCGCAGTAGCGTGTTTCATCACGCCGACCCTTATGCTGTGTCCGATTATGTGAACCAGCATGTAGGCCAGCATTGCATCGGACTGTCGCGCACCACCCACCCACAGGCCAGCCTCAGCCACCGCAAGTTCGCCGAACTCGACCTGTGCCGCATCAGCTACGGCGGCAGTGTGCGCGTTACCTCACCAGCGCTGGAAACCATCTACCACCTGCAAGTGCTGCTCAACGGCAACTGCCTGTGGCGCGGGCACAAGCGCGAGCAGCACCTGGTGCCGGGCGAGCTGCTGTTGATCAACCCGGACGACCCGGTTGACCTGACCTATTCGGAAGACTGCGAGAAATTCATCCTCAAGGTGCCCACCCGGTTGCTGGATTCGATCTGCGACGAACAGCGCTGGCACCGGCCAGAAGGCGGCGTGCGGTTCTTGCGCAACCATTACCGGCTGGATGAACTGGACGGGTTCGTGAACCTGCTGGCCATGGTTTGCCACGAGGCGGAAGTGAGTGATTCTCTGCCGCGCGTGCAGGGGCACTACAGCCAGATTGTTGCGAGCAAGTTGTTGACCCTGATGAGCACCAATATCCGCCGCGAAAGCCTGAGCGCTCCGCAGGCCAGCCTTGAGCGCATTCTCGACTACATCGAGCGCAACCTGAAACTGGAGCTGCCGGCGGAGGTGCTGGCGGAGCAGGCCTGTATGAGTTTGCGTTCGTTGTATGCGCTGTTTGATCAGCACCTGGGCACCACGCCCAAGCATTACGTGCGCCAGCGCAAGCTGGAGCGGGTGTATGCATGCCTGAATGACCCGACTTGTGGTGTGCGCAGCGTGACAGAGCTTGCTCTGGATTATGGCTTCCTGCATCTAGGCCGGTTCTCTGAGGTGTACCGGCAGCAGTTTGGTGAGCTGCCTTCGCAGACGTTCAAGCGGCGGGGATGACGCGCGCCAGCTTGGGCACCTGATATTTCTGCCAGTTGTTTGCATTTCATGCGCAAGCCACCCTTGGCTTTATCTCAGGTAAAGGGTGGCAATCATGCCGGCTTCATTGCAGTACACCGTTTATGGGCACGATGGATGTGATCAATTCGCACCAGTGCTGCGCTTCAGCGGGCAGAGAAAAGAATCTGCCACAGGGCAATACCTGCTGGGGAATGGATACCGTGCGTTCAATCCCGTTCTGATGAGATTCCACAGCCCTGACAGCTTGAGCCCAATGGGTGCTGGAGGATTAAATTGTTACGCCTACTGTGCTGGGGATCCCATGAACAATATTGACCCCAGTGGGCACATGCTTAAATCAATATTTAAACGGCCAAAACGACGCGAACAGGCACCCAAACCTTTCATTTTTCCGCCCTCTGCTAAGCAACGTCAGTTCAATGAACTCATGAATTCCAGGGTGAAAGAAATCGGAAAGCTCGCTCAGCAAAAGCGCGTGAACGACTTTGAGTATTCAGGTCGCTTTACGGCGAACGGAATGGGGCACGAAATCGAACGAATATCTCAGGCTGACAACTGGTCCCAGCAGGAACTCAATCTGGTGGAAGTGTATAGTTTGAATCTGCGAAGAAACTACAGTGCTTTAGATTCCACTGATGTAAACGTGTTCAACACCACTACTGCACTGATGAATAAAATTGCCGCCAACTTGCCCGCAGAAGCACAGAAGGCGACGAAAGTGCACTGGAAGCTTGGAGAAGACGGAAAGCATGTGCGCATAACAACTGGATAGCACTCTGCACAATCCGGATAGTCCCCAGCCAGTCGTCTCCCTAACCTGACCAGGTCTAAACAATAACAAGGGAGACCCTGGCCATGTCCCTGGGATTCGACTACCTCAATGCCATGCTCGAGGACGACCGTGAAAAGGGCATCTACCGCTGCAAGCGCGAGATGTTCACCGACCCACGCCTGTTCGACCTGGAGATGAAACACATCTTCGAGGGCAACTGGATCTACCTGGCCCACGAAAGCCAGATCCCCGAAAAGAACGACTTCCTCACCCTGACCATGGGGCGCCAGCCGATTTTCATCGCGCGCAACAAGGACGGTGAGCTCAATGCCTTCCTCAACGCCTGCAGCCACCGCGGCGCCATGCTGTGCCGGCACAAGCGCGGCAACCGTTCCAGCTACACCTGCCCGTTCCACGGCTGGACGTTCAACAACAGCGGCAAACTGCTGAAGGTGAAAGACCCGAGCAACGCCGGCTACCCCGACAGCTTCAACTGCGACGGCTCCCACGACCTGACCAAGGTCGCCCGTTTCGAGTCCTACCGTGGCTTCCTGTTCGGCAGCCTGAATGCCGATGTAAAACCGCTGGTAGAACACCTGGGCGAGTCGGCCAAGATCATCGACATGATCGTCGACCAGTCGCCAGAAGGCCTGGAAGTGCTGCGCGGTGCCAGCTCGTACATCTACGAAGGCAACTGGAAGCTCACCGCCGAAAACGGCGCCGACGGCTACCACGTCAGCTCTGTGCACTGGAACTACGCCGCCACCCAGAACCAGCGCAAGCAGCGTGAGGCCGGTGACGAGATCAAGACCATGAGCGCCGGCTCCTGGGCCAAGCAGGGCGGGGGCTTCTATTCCTTCGACCATGGCCACCTGCTGCTCTGGACCCGCTGGGCCAACCCGGAAGACCGCCCGGCCTACGAGCGCCGTGACCAGCTGGCTGCCGACTTCGGCCAGGCCCGTGCCGACTGGATGATCGAGAACTCGCGCAACCTGTGCCTGTACCCGAACGTGTACCTGATGGACCAGTTCAGCTCGCAGATCCGCGTTGCCCGGCCGATTTCGGTGAACAAGACCGAAATCACCATCTACTGCATCGCGCCCAAAGGCGAGAGCGCCGATGCCCGCGCCAAGCGCATTCGCCAGTACGAAGACTTCTTCAACGTCAGCGGCATGGCCACCCCGGACGACCTGGAAGAGTTCCGCTCCTGCCAGACCGGCTACGGCGGCGGCACTGGCTGGAACGACATGTCCCGTGGCGCGAAGCACTGGGTCGAAGGCGCCGATGAAGCGGCTAAAGAGATCGAGCTCCATCCGCTGCTGTCTGGCGTGCGCACCGAGGACGAAGGCCTGTTCGTGCTGCAACACAAATACTGGCAGGACACCATGATCCAGGCCCTGAAGGACGAACAGCAGCTGATCCCTGTGGAGGCCGTGCAATGAGCCTGTATGAAACCGTGCGCGACTTCCTCTACCGCGAAGCGCGCTACCTGGACGACGCCCAGTGGGACCAGTGGCTGGAGCTGTACGCCAGCGACGCCAGCTTCTGGATGCCGAGCTGGGATGACGATGACACCCTCACCGAAGACCCACAAAGCGAAATCTCGCTGATCTGGTACGGCAACCGTGGCGGCCTGGAAGACCGCGTGTTCCGTATCAAGACCGAGCGCTCCAGTGCGACCGTGCCGGATACCCGCACCTCGCACAACATCAGCAACATCGAGATCGTCGAGCAAGGCGAGGGCAGCTGCCAGGTGCGTTTCAACTGGCACACCCTGAGCTTCCGCTACAAGGCCACCGACAGTTACTTCGGCACCAGCTTCTACACCCTCGACCTGCGCGGCGAGCAGCCGCTGATCAAGGCCAAGAAGGTGGTGCTGAAGAACGACTACGTGCGCCAGGTCATCGACATCTACCACATCTGATACAGGGTTTTGCGAGCATTGCCCGGTGCGTCCTGCGACGCGCCGTGGGCCGGCTCGCCCGCGAGGTGCAACATGAGCTACCAGATCGCACTGAATTTCGAAGACGGGGTTACCCGTTTCATTGAAGCCACCGGCTATGAAACCGTGGCAGACGCTGCTTACCGCCAAGGCATCAACATCCCGCTGGACTGTCGCGATGGCGCCTGCGGCACCTGCAAATGCAAGGCCGAATCCGGCCGCTACGACCTGGGCGACAACTTCATCGAAGATGCCCTCAACGAAGACGAAATTGCCGAAGGCTACGTACTGACCTGCCAAATGCGCGCCGAAAGCGACTGCGTCATCCGCATTCCGGCTTCGTCGCAGCTGTGCAAGACCGAACAGGCCAGCTTCGAGGCGGCCATCAGCGATGTACGCCAGCTGTCGGCCAGCACCATTGCCCTGTCGATCAAGGGCGAGGCCCTCAGCCGCCTGGCCTTCCTGCCGGGGCAGTACGTCAACCTCAAGGTGCCGGGCAGCGAGCAGAGCCGCGCCTATTCGTTCAGTTCGTTGCAGAAGGACGGCGAAGTCAGCTTCCTGATCCGCAACGTGCCGGGTGGTTTGATGAGCAGTTTCCTCACCAACCTGGCCAAGGCCGGCGACAGCATGAGCCTGGCGGGGCCGTTGGGCAGCTTCTACCTGCGGCCTATCCAGCGCCCGCTGTTGCTGCTGGCTGGCGGCACTGGTCTGGCCCCGTTCACCGCGATGTTGGAAAGGATCGCCGAGCAGGGCAGTGAACACCCGCTGCATCTGATCTATGGCGTGACCAATGACTTCGACCTGGTTGAACTGGATCGTCTGCAAGCGTTGGCTGCACGAATTCCCAACTTCACCTACAGCGCCTGCGTAGCCAACCCGGACAGCCAGTACCCGCAGAAGGGCTATGTGACCCAGCACATCGAGCCGCGCCACCTGAACGATGGCGATGTGGACCTGTACCTGTGCGGCCCGCCTCCGATGGTGGAAGCGGTCAGCCAGTACGTACGTGATCAGGGCATTACCCCGGCCAACTTCTACTACGAGAAGTTCGCGGCAGCGGCCTGATGGATCGTCGGGGGCCGCTTTGCGGCCCTTTCGCGACACAAGGCCGCTCCCACAAGTAAGCCGCAAGCCTGTGCCAAACACGGTACCCGTGGGAGCGGCCTTGCGTCGCGATGGAGGGCGCAGCCCTCCCAATTGCCATTAACCGGGTCATGCAGGAGAAACACATGAACAACAGATTCCAAGGCAAGGTCGCCCTGGTCACCGGTGCCGCACAAGGCATCGGACGGGGCGTGTGCTGGCGGCTGAAGGCCGAAGGCGCGCAAGTGGTCGCGGTAGACCGTTCCGAACTGGTCCACGAGCTGGCAGGCGAGGGCATGCTTACACTCACCGCCGACCTCGAACAACACGCCGACTGCGCCCGTGTCATGGCGAGTGCAGTGGAAACCTTCGGCCGCCTCGACATCCTGGTCAACAACGTCGGCGGCACCATCTGGGCCAAGCCCTTCGAGCACTACGAAGTCGAACAGATCGAGGCCGAAGTGCGGCGCTCACTGTTCCCTACCTTGTGGTGCTGCCATGCCGCGCTGCCCTACATGCTTGAACGCGGTAGCGGCGCCATCGTCAACGTCTCGTCCATCGCCACCCGTGGCGTCAACCGCGTGCCTTATGGCGCGGCCAAAGGCGGCGTCAACGCGCTCACCGCGTGCCTGGCCTTTGAAACCGCTGGCCGTGGCATCCGCGTCAACGCCACCGCACCCGGCGGCACCGAAGCGCCACCCCGTCGCGTGCCACGCAACAGCGCCGAGCAAAGCGAACAGGAAAAACACTGGTACCAGCAGATCGTCGACCAGACCCTCGACAGCAGCCTGATGCACCGCTACGGCAGCATCGACGAGCAAGTGGGCGCGATTCTGTTCCTTGCCTCTGACGAAGCCTCATACATCACCGGCGTGACCTTGCCGGTAGGGGGCGGCGACCTCGGCTGAGCAGCAACCTCAAGGCAACAGCTTTCCCTCACAACAAAAACAAGAGCGACAGATGCCATGCGAACCCTTGACGTACACCCGATCATCGATAACGCGCGCTTTACCCCGTTCCACTGGATGGTCATGGCCTGGTGCGGCCTGCTGCTGATCTTCGACGGCTATGACCTGTTCATCTACGGCGTGGTACTGCCGGTCATCATGAAAGAGTGGGGGCTTACCCCGTTGCAGGCCGGTGCGCTGGGCAGCTACGCGCTGTTCGGCATGATGTTCGGCGCCCTGGCATTCGGCAGCCTGGCCGACCGTATCGGGCGCAAGAAGGGCATTGCCATCTGTTTCGCCTTGTTCTCGGGGGCAACCATTCTCAACGGCTTTGCCTGCAGCCCGAGCGAGTTCGGCATCTACCGTTTCATTGCCGGCCTGGGCTGTGGCGGCCTGATGCCCAACGCCGTGGCACTGATGAACGAATATGCGCCCAAGCGCCTGCGCAGCACGCTGGTGGCAATCATGTTCAGTGGCTACTCGCTGGGCGGCATGCTGTCGGCAGGCGTAGGCATTTTCATGCTGCCGCGCTTTGGTTGGGAGTCGATGTTCTTCGCCGCTGCCGTGCCACTGCTGCTGTTGCCGGTGATTCTCTACTACCTGCCTGAATCGATCGGCTTCCTGGTGCGCCAGGGCCGCACCGAAGAAGCTCGCAAACTGTTGAAACGGCTGGACCCGGAATGCGATGTACAGGCGGATGACGTGTTGCAGGCCGCTGACCGCAAGGGCAGTGGGGCATCGGTGCTGGAGCTGTTCCGCAATGGCCTGGCCATACGCACACTGGCGTTGTGGCTGGCGTTTTTCTGCTGCCTGCTGATGGTCTATGCACTCAGTTCCTGGCTGCCGAAACTGATGGCCAACGCGGGCTACAGCCTGGGTTCGAGCCTGTCGTTCCTGCTGGCGCTGAACTTTGGCGGCATGGCCGGGGCAATTCTGGGCGGCTGGCTGGGCGACCGCTACAACCTGGTCAAGGTGAAGGTGGCGTTCTTCATTGCCGCTGCGCTGTCGATCAGCCTGCTGGGGGTGAACAGCCCGATGCCGGTGCTTTACCTGCTGATCTTCATTGCTGGCGCCACCACCATCGGCACGCAGATCCTGCTGTATGCCGGCGCTGCGCAAATGTATGGGCTGTCGGTGCGCTCCACCGGCCTGGGCTGGGCCTCGGGCATTGGGCGTAACGGCGCCATCGTCGGCCCGCTGCTGGGCGGCGCACTGATGGGCATCAACCTGCCGCTGCAACTCAACTTCATCGCGTTCGCCATCCCTGGCGCAATTGCTGCGCTGGCCATGGCCGTGCACCTGGCCAGTGGCCGTCGGCACGCCCAGGCCCTTGCGGCGCAGGCGTAATCCGAAGAACAAGCGCCGGGCACCGCGCCCGGCCAATGCCTTGCCAGAGGTGCCATGAAAACCCTGATCAAGGACAGCTCGCTGTCCGCCATCGTCGCTGGCTGCATCGCCACGATGATCTCCTACGCAGGCCCGTTGGTGATCATCTTCCACGCCGCCGAAGCCGCCGGCCTGTCCCACCAACAGTTGTCATCCTGGGTCTGGGCCGTGTCCATGGGCAGCGCCGTGCTCGGCGCGCTGCTCAGCCTGCGCTACCGGGTACCTGTGGTGATCGCCTGGTCGATTCCAGGTTCCGCGCTGCTGGTCACCGCTTTGCCGCAACTCGGCCTGGAGCAGGCCGTGGGGGCTTACCTGGTGGCCAATCTGGTTCTGCTGATGATCGGCATCAGCGGGGCCTTCGACCGCATTATCGCCCGCCTGCCGGGCTCCATCGCTGCCGGCATGCAGGCGGGCATTCTGTTCAGCTTCGGCATCGAAGTGTTCCGCGCCCTGCCAGTGCAGCCGCTGCTGGTGCTGGCGATGTTCGTTACCTACGTGCTGATGCGCCGGCTACAGCCACGCTATGCGGTGGCGGCGGTGCTGTGCGTGGGCACCCTGGTGACCGTTGCCAGCGGGGCGTTTCGCAGCGATGCACTGGTGCTGGAACTGGCTTCGCCACAGTGGGTCACGCCGCAGTTCAGCCTTTCGGCGGTATTCAGCCTGGCCTTGCCAATGGTGCTGGTGGCGCTCACCGGGCAGTTCATGCCAGGCATGGCGGTACTGCGCAACGCCGGCTACGCCACACCCGCCAGCCCGTTGATCAGCGCCAGTGCCCTGGCTGGAGCGCTGCTGGCGCCGTTCGGCTGCCACGGGCTGAACCTGGCGGCGGTTACCGCCAGCCTGTGCACCGGCCATGAAGCCCATGAAAACCCGCGGCGGCGTTATGTGGCGGCGGTGGCTGGCAGTGCGCTGTACCTGCTGCTGGGCATTGCCGGCGCCACGTTGATGTCGCTGTTCGCCGCCTTTCCCGCCGCACTGATCGCTGCCCTGGCCGGTTTGGCCCTGTATGGCGCCATCAGCGAGGCCCTGGCCCGCAGCCTCGCAGAGCCAGCCGAGCGCGATGCCGGGCTGTTCACCTTCCTGGTCACCGCTTCGGGGGTGGCGTTCCTGGGGCTGTCAGCGGCGTTCTGGGGGCTGCTGTTCGGCCTGCTGGCCCATGCGCTGCTCAGGTTGCATCGGCCTCGTGCCCGGGAGGTGCTGCGCCGTACCCCATGAACTGCCGTGTTCCCAACGCTTTACCCATAAAAACAAGATCAAGAGAGCTTCGGAATGAATCACACCCCTTGCGTCGCCCTGGGCCTGACTTTGCTCAGCCAACCACTGCTGGCTGCCGAAGGCGGCTTCTTCGAGGATTCGAAGGCCACCCTGAGTGCCCGCAACTACTATTTCAGCCGCGATTTCTCTGACATCGTCGGGGCCAACAAGCAGTCCAAGGCCGAGGAGTGGGCCCAGGGCTTCATCCTCGACTTCAAGTCGGGCTACACCCCCGGTACCGTCGGTTTTGGCGTGGACGCGCTGGGCCTGCTGGGTATCAAGCTCGACAGCAGCCCCGACCGGGCCAATACCGGCCTGCTGCCGGTGCATGGCGATGGCCGTGCCGCCGACGAGTACAGCCGCCTGGCGCCCACCTTCAAGGCCCGCCTGTCGAAGACCGAACTGCGCATCGGTGAACTGCAACCCAACCTGCCGGTACTGACGTTCAGTGATATCCGCCTGCTGCCGCCGACTTACCAGGGCGCCAGTTTGAGTTCGTCGGAAATCGACGGGCTGACCTTGCAGGCCGGCCACCTGAAAAGCACTCACCTGCGTAATGAAGGCGGCGACGGCAAGATGAACGCCATGCTCGGCCATGTGCCGATGCGCCAGGCCGAAAGCGATGCCTTCAACTACGTGGGCGGGGACTATGCGTTCAACGCCAACCAGAGCAGCGTCAGTCTGTGGTACGGGCAGTTGGAAGACATCTATGAACAAGGGTTTATCGGCCTGAAGCACAGCAAGCCAGTAGGGGACTGGGTGCTTAGCGCAAACCTGGGCTATTTCACCGCGCGTGAGGATGGTGATGCGCTGCTGGGCAATATCGACAACCAGGCGTTCTTCTCGATGTTCACCGCCCGGCATGGCGGGCACAGCTTCCATGCCGGCTACCAGGGCATTTATGGCGATAGCCCGTTCCCTCGGGTATTCGCCAACATTTCGCCGTTGGGTAACGAGGTGCCGACGTATGAGTTTGCCTACACCGATGAGCGCTCGTACCAGGTGCGCTACGACTACAACTTCGCCGCCCTGGGCGTACCGGGCCTGACGGCGACTGTGCGGTACATAACCGGTAACAATGTCGATACCGGGCTGGGTTACGAAGGGCGGGATCGCGAACGTGACCTGGACATTGGCTATGCAGTGCAGAGCGGCGTGCTGAAGGGGCTGGGGATTCGGGTGAGGAACGCCATGGCACGCTCCAATTACCGCAGTGACATCGACGAAAACCGCCTGACGTTGGTGTACACCTGGCAGCTGTTCTGAGCCAGCCAAGGGAATTGCGCACCGAGGTCGTATGAAGGTAGCTTGCGCAAATATCCCTTTCAGGAGCGCGACCCTTGGACTCCATCACCCAAGCCGTACTCGGCGCGGCCCTGCAGGGTACCGTGCTTGGCCGCATCCAGGGGCGGCGCGCGTTGCTGTATGGCGCTGCGCTGGGCACGCTGCCCGACCTGGACGTGATCATCCGCTACGCCGACCCGGTGTCGCAGATGACCTACCACCGCGGGTTCTCCCACTCGCTGTTCGTGCTTACCGGGCTGGCCTTGCTACTGGCCTGGCTGATCCACAAATGCTGGCCTGGCAAGGGTTACACCTTGTCCAGGTTGTTCGTGGCGTTCTGGCTGGTACTGGTTACTCACCCGTTGTTGGATGCCTTCACGGTCTACGGTACGCAGTTGTTCTGGCCTTTGCAGACCACCCCGCAAAGCTGGGCGGCGGTGTTTATCATCGACCCGGTCTACACCTTGCCGCTGCTGGCGGCGGTTATCTACGCCATCTTCAAGGGGGTGACCGCAAAGGCGACACGTCTGCTGACCCTGGCGCTGGTGTTCAGTACCGCTTACCTGGGTTTCGGCCTTGCCGGGCGTATGGCGGCGGAGCAGCGCTTCCAGGCGGCGCTGGATCAGCAAGGCATTGTCGCCAGTGAAGTGCGCGCCGTGCCGATCGCTTTCAATAGTCTGGTCTGGCGCGTACTGGCCAAGACCCCAGAGGGTGATTACTACGAGGGCATCAGCAGCGGGTTCGACCGGCAAGCGCCTGAAATGCAGCGTTTGCCGCGTAATTTGCCGCTGGCGAAAGCACTGGCAGGAAGCCCTTTGCACCAGCGTTTGCGCTGGTTTACCGATGACTGGCTGCGCTACGACCAGGTGGGCGACGCGCTGGTGGTGACCGACTTGCGCATGGGCATCCCTGGCAACTACACCTTCCGTTTCAACATGGCCCACCGTGACCGCCAGGGGCACTGGGTTGCCGACGTACCTTCGCGGTGGCAAGGCAGCGGGCCTGGCTCGATGTTCAACGGTAATGACTTGCTGTTGATCTGGCGGCGTATTGTCGACCAGCAGCCACCACTGCCGTTGGCCGCCTGGACAGACGCGTACATGAGGCCAGCCCCGAACACGCCCTAGCCAGCCTGTGGCCTTGCATTAGCTGGCTTCGGCCCCATTTATGCCGGTTCGATGACTCCAGGAACCCGCTCATGGAACCCAACCGCTTCGGCGACATTGCCGCCTTCGTCAGTGCCGCCAAGGCTGGCAGCTTCACCGCTGCCGCCGCCAGCCTTGGCCTGACGCGTTCGGCGGTGGGCAAAAGCATCGCCCGCCTGGAAGCGCGCATGGCTGTGCGCCTGCTTAACCGCACCACGCGCAAGCTGAGCTTGACCGACGAAGGCCTGGTGGCCTTTGAGCGCTGGCGGCAGATTCTGGATGACCTGGACGAGGTGGAAAGCACCATGGCCCAGCGCCGCGGAAGGCCCACAGGCACCCTGCGCCTGACCGCGCCGCTCTCGTTCGGCCAACGTCATGTGCTTCCGATCCTGGATCGCTATCTCAAGCAGTGGCCGGAACTGCGCGCAGACATCCGTTTCACCGACCGCTTCGTCGACCTGGTCGAGGAGGGCGTAGACGTTGCGGTGCGTATTGGCGCACCCAAGGAAGACTCACAGTTGTTGACCCGCACGGTGGCCTGGCAGCAGTTCGTGACCTGTGCATCGCCTGCCTACCTTGAGAAGCGTGGCGTACCGCAAGTGCCCGGCGACCTCTATGGCCACGACAAGATCGCCTTCCTCGCAGGAGAGAAGGCCATGCCCTGGCGTTTTCACACCGAAGCGGGGCTGCACCTGTGCGAAGACCCCGGCCGTTTGAACATCGACAGTTCCGAAGCCATGCTCGACGGCGCCCGCGCAGGCTTCGGGCTGATTCACCTGCCCACCTACATCACCGGTGACGACCTGCGCGCCGGCACCTTGGTGGAAGTGCTGCAGGCCTACCGCCCACCGGCAGACCCGATCCGCATCGTCTACCCAAGCAAACGCCATTTGTCCCCGCGCGTACGCGGCTTTATCGATTTGTTGGTGGCTAGCTGGGAACCGGGCGTGCCTTGGGAGTACTGATTGGGGAATGCCAGGCCCCTATACCGGGCCTGAACCTGGGTTTATCGCTAGCGGCGCAGCGGGGAAACTGGCAGCCACTGATAATCCCCCTGGAGACCCCATGACTGCACTGTCCGTACTGGATCTGGTCATGATCGGAGAAGGCAAGACCTTCGCCGACGCGATCGAAGAATCCCGCCAGCTGGCGCGCCATGTCGAGCAACAGCACTACAGCCGCTACTGGATTGCCGAACACCATGACATGCCGGGCATCGGCTCGGCGGCCACTTCGCTGGTGATCAACGAAATCGCCAACGCCACCCGGCACATCCGTGTTGGCGCGGGTGGCATCATGCTGCCCAACCATGCGCCGTTGGTGATAGCCGAGCAGTTCGGCACCCTCGATACCTTGCACCCGGGCCGTATCGACCTGGGCCTGGGCCGTGCGCCAGGCACTTCCGGGCCGACCGTACGTGCCTTGCGCGGTGCCGCGCCAGAGCGTGACTTCAGCCAGGACATCGCCGAACTGCGTGACTACCTGGCCGACAACGGCAAGCGCCGGGTGCGTGGCGTACCAGACAGCCACGAGGTGCCGGTGTGGATCCTTGGCTCCAGCCTGTTCGGCGCCGACCTGGCGGCGAAGCTGGGCCTGCCGTACGCCTTCGCTTCGCACTTTGCGCCGCGTTACCTGTTGCAGGCGATTGCCCACTATCGCGCCAACTTCCAGCCTTCGGCGCAGTTGGCCAAGCCTTATGTGATGGTAGGCATGAACCTGTTCGCCGCCGCCAGTGATGCCGAGGCAGATTACCTGGCCAGTTCCCATCGCAAGTGGATGCTGGACCTGCACGTGGGGCGCTTTGGTTTGTTGCCCAAGCCGCAGGAGGGTTATGTGCAACGCCTGCCTGAGCATGAGCGCGCAGTGCTGGAGCAGGTGATGGCCTGCACCGTGGCGGGTGGGCCCGAGCGAGTGAGGGAAGGGCTGCGCTCGCTGATCGAGCAGACCGGAGCGGATGAGCTGATGATCGATTGCCGCATCCATGATCCGCTGGCGCGGCAGCGGTCGCATGCCTATGCAGCGCAGGCACTGGCAGAGCTCGGTTAAAGCTACCGGCCTCTTCATGCGCTTGCCCGAGAAGAGGCCGGCATTGGCAACAAAAAAACGGGAGCCCATATGGGCTCCCGTTTCTGCATCAAGCCTGCTTCAGGAACGGATAATCCGTATACCCTTCAGGCCCATTGGCATAGTCGAACTGCGCCCGGTGCTCGTTCAACGGCGCCTGCAGCCGCAGCCGCTCGACCAGGTCCGGGTTGGCGATGTAACTGCGCCCGAACGCCACGGCATCGATCAGGCCACGCCCGATCAGGTCTTCGCCTTTCTCGGCGGTGTAAGCACCGGCCGCGATGATTACGCCCGGATAAGCTGCGCGGATTGCCTGGCGGAATTCGTCACGCAACGGCTTGCCACCGGCCCAGTCAGGCTCGGAGAGGTGCAGGTAGGCGAGGTTGCGCTTGGCCAGCTCGCGGATCAGATACAGGCCGGCGGCTTCCTGGTCTTCGCCATTGTCCACGCCATTGAAACCACCCAACGGGAACACGCGGATGCCGACGCGCTCGGCGCTCCAGTTGGCAACGGCCGCGTCCACCGCTTCCAGCACAATACGTGCGCGGTTTTCGACGCTGCCGCCGTAACGGTCTTCGCGCTGGTTGGCACTCGGGGTAAGGAACTGGTGCAGCAGGTAACCGTGGGCCGCATGCAGCTCGATGAAGTCGAACCCGGCTTCACGGGCGTTGATCGCGGCCTGGCCGAAGTCGGCAACGATACCGACAATTTCCGCTTCGCTGAGCGCCCGCGGCGCGGAGGTTTCCACGCGTATCAGGTCGCCTTGCTCGTCACGCAGGGTAGTGCGCGCACCTGCCGGAAGTGCCGAAGGGGCCACTGGCGCTTCGCCGCCAGGTTGCAGAGACGTGTGTGACACCCGCCCGGTGTGCCAGACCTGCACGGCGCTGTGGCCGCCATCGGCATGAATGCCTTCGTTGATGTGCTTCCAGGCAGCGATCTGTTCGGCGCTGTGAATGCCGGGCGATCCGGAATAGCCCTTGGCCTGGAAGGAGATCTGCGTGGCTTCCGTGATGATCAGGCCAGCACTGGCGCGCTGGCGGTAGTACTCGCCCATCAGCGTGGTGGGTACATCGCCCGGCTCCAGGCTTCGCAGGCGTGTGAGGGGCGCCATGAAGACACGGTTGGGCAGGGTGAGGGGGCCAATTTGCAGCGGTTGCAAGAGTTTCATTGCAGCTCCAGAGGTGGAAAACCAATGGTGCGCACGATACCGGGGTGATTGGGGAAAGGGGGGACCGGGAGCCCGGCGCAGGGCTCCCCAATGCGTCAGCTGCGCGCCAAGCGCCCGCTCACGTAATGCGCCACATCATTGAACCCCGGCGTGGATGCATGCCCCGGCGTCACCAGCGAGTCGATGAACGCCTCATCTTCCGCCGTGATCTTCACCGCCAATGCACCGCCATAGGTGTCCCACTGCTCTTCGGTACGCGGCCCGACAATCGCCGAGCTCACCCGCTGGTTATTCAGCACCCAGGCAATGGCGAACTCAACCATTCCCACGCCCTTGGCCTCAACGTAAGCCTGGATCTGCCGGGCGATGGCCAGCGACTCCTGGCGCCACTCCACTTCCATGATGCGCTTGTCCTGGCGCCCTGCGCGGCTGCCGGCATCCGGCACCGCACCTGGCGCGTACTTGCCACTGAGTACGCCCCGCGCCAACGGGCTGAACGGCACGACGCCCAGGCCATGGGCGGCGGCGGCAGTGAGCTGCTCCGGCTCGGCCTGACGGTTGACGATGTTGTACAGCGGCTGGCTCACCACCGGCCTGGGCACCCCGAGGCGCTCGGCAATGTGGCAGACCTCGGCAATGCGCCAGCCACGGAAGTTGGACACGCCCCAGTAGCGGATCTTGCCCTGGCGCAGCAGGTCGCCGATGGCCTGCACGGTCTCTTCCAGCGGCACCTTGTGGTCTTCGCGGTGCAGGTAGTAGATGTCCAGATAGTCCATGCCCATGCGGGTGAGGGTGGCCTCCAGGGCATTGAAGATGTGTTTGCGCGACAGCCCGCTGCGGTTGGGCAGGCCATCGGCCGGGCCGAAGCCGACCTTGCTGGCGACGACCCAGTCCTGACGATGGCGTGCCACCGCTTCACCGACGATTTCTTCCGAACGCCCGGCGTTGTACACGTCGGCAGTGTCGATGAAGTTGATGCCCTGGTCCCAGGCCTTGTCGATGATGCGCAGGGCGTCCTCGGTACTGGTCTGCTCGCCGAACATCATGCTGCCCAGGGTAAGGGCGGAAACCTGCAGGCCACTGTGGCCGAGGGGGCGGTAGATCATGCGCTTGGGTCCTTTTCAGTCGGCTGATCCAGCTGTTTTACACACAACCGGGGCGCATTGAAAGGCGGACCTCAGCCAATTAGCGCCAAAGCCTCTTGCAGGCTCAACGGGCGTTTCATGTGTTGCGACAGCGTTGCCATGGCATCGGAATAACCCTTGGCGACCACAGCCTCAACCCGTTCATCCACACACTGCAGCGCAATGAAATCGCCTTTTTCCGGCTCACCGACGAACTCGATCCGGTTCCAGTCCCGGGCGTGGCCAAGCACTTCATAAGTGCGGCCGTGCTGGTAAGTCCAGAAGAACGGCACATCGGCATAGCGGCGCTGCTCGCCAAGCATGTTGGCTGCAGCGATCACCCCGTGTTGCTGGGCCAGACGCCAGTGCTCGATGCGCACAGGTCGACCGGTGAGCGGGAAGGTGGCGATATCTCCTGCCGCCCACAGGCCATCGGCAGCGCGCAGTTCTGCGTCGACCCTCACAGACTTGTCCTCGGTCAGCGGCACGCCCTGGAGGAAGGCAGTGGCCGGTTTTACCCCCGTGCCGAGCAGCACCAAGGGTGTTTGAAGCCGTTCTCCGTTGGCCAGTTGCACGGCTTCGACTTTGTCCCGGCCCTCGATGCGCTGAACTTCAGTAGGGCCGTGGAAGGTGACCCCCTTGCGCTCTTGCAGCTCACGGATGCTGCGGCCGATGCGTTCACCCAGCTGCCGGGCCAGGGGGACTTCGTGGCGGGTGACCACGTGAACCTGTAGGCCGTACTTGCGCAATGCCGAGGCGGCTTCGAGGCCGATGAAGCCGTCTCCGATGATGACCACCGGTTGGCCGGGTTCGGCTGCATCGAGCAACTGGGCGGCATCCTCCCGTGAGCGCAGGGTGAACACCCCGGGCAGGTCGGCGCCGGGGATGTCCGGGCGCAGTGCTTTCCCGCCAGTGGCCAGCAGGCAGGCGTCGTAATCGATCTGTTGGCCGTCGGCGAGCGTAAGCTGGCGTTTCTGGCTGTTGAGTGTGCGCACCTTGCCGTGCTTGCGCTCCAACTGGCCCTTGCGCAAGGCTTCGGCATCAAGCAGGGCGGGGACTTCATCGGGCGGCATCTGCCCGGCAATCACGAATTTGCTCAGGGCCGTGCGGTCGTAGGCGGGCTGGCGTTCCTGATCGACCCACACCAGCCGGCCGGCGAAACCGTGGGCCAGCAACGTAGCGACTGCAGCGCTGCCGGCGGCGCCAGCACCGACCACGACGAAGCAGCGGGCATCGCTGTGCCGTGGCGGTTCGATGGCTGGAAGGGGCTGGTCATCGACCCAGACTTCATCGCCCTTGACCCAGGTTTTGTAGCGACGCAGGTCGGCCAGCGCCGGGGGCTCGCAGACCACGCCATCGTCCACGGCGAAGGCGGCTTTGTGCCAAGGGCAGACCAGCAAGCCGCTGCAAACCACGCCTTCATTGAGTGGCGCACCTTCGTGGGGGCAGTTGCCTTGGTAGGCACGAACCTGGTCGCCCTGGCGGATGAGGACAAGTTCTTCGCTACCGGCCTGAACACGCAGAGGACGGTGTTCGTCGAGCTGGCTAAGGCGGGCCACGGCGTGCTGGGTCATGGGGGTTCTCCAAAGGGGCCTTTGGAACCATTTGACGCCTGAGGTGGGGAGGGGATGCGTTGAGCTGACGATCGGTGGAGGGTGTGTGGCCTGGGATGGCCTCTTCGCGGGCTTGCCCGCTCCCACAGGATCACCACGAGCTCGAACACTGTGGCGGCCCTGTGGGAGCGGGCGAGCCCGCGAATGGGCTCAACTGGCCTTTGCAGTACTCAGCGCACCTGCCCGCGTTACCCGCAAGGCTACCAGGCTACCCACCACGATCAGCGCCGCCAGCGAATACAGTGCGGCATCGGTTGAACCGGTCTGGTCCTTGATGAACCCCACCAGGTACGGGCTGAGGAACCCCGCCATCTGGCCCACCGAGTTGATGATGGCCAAACCGGCCACAGCGGCACCGGCACTGAGCAGCGCGGTGGGCATTGGCCAGAACATCGGCAGGCCGGTGAGCGCGCCCATGGTGGCAATCGACAGGCCAAGAATGGCAATGGTCGGGTTACCCGCGAAGTTCACCGCAATCAGCAGGCCGATAGCACCCATCAGCATCGGCACTACAAGGTGCCAGCGGCGCTCGTTGCGCAGGTCGGCCGAGCGCCCGCACAGGATCATGAACACACCCGCCAGCAGGTACGGAATGGCGCTGAGCCAGCCGATCAGCAGCGGGTTGTCGAAGCCCATGTTCTTGATGATCGATGGCAGCCAGAAGTTGATCGCGTACACACCGCTCTGGATGCAGAAGTAGACGAAACCGAAGGTCCAGATCAGCGGGTTGGTCAAAACGGCCAGTACGCTGTCGCCGGTAGTGTTCGGTTTGCCGGCAGCATCGGCTTCCAGGTCGGTTGCAATCAGCTGGCGTTCCGCCGTACTCAGCCAAGGCGCTTTCTGGTAGCCGTCACTGAGCAAAAACACCGCCAGTATGCCCAGGGCAACGGTCGGCAGG
Source organism: Pseudomonas sp. LLC-1 (assembly GCF_002992185.1). NCBI lineage: Bacteria > Pseudomonadati > Pseudomonadota > Gammaproteobacteria > Pseudomonadales > Pseudomonadaceae > Pseudomonas > Pseudomonas sp. LLC-1. The sequence continues at coordinate 148,349 of NZ_LUVY01000020.1, forward strand.
CCCTGGATCAGGAACATCCACTGCCAGCCGGCCAGGCCGTGTTGGCCAGCGGCGAAGTGCTGCAGGATCCAGCCGGAGAACGGCCCACCGAGCAAGCCCGACACCGGGATCGCCGACATGAACAGGGCCATGATGCGCCCGCGACGGGCCGCCGGGAACCAGCGCGAGAGGTACAGCACCACACCCGGGAAGAAGCCGGCTTCGGCGGCGCCGGTGAGCAGGCGCAAGGTGTAGAACTCGGTGGGGGTGGTGACGAACAGCAGGCAGGTGGAGAGGCTGCCCCAGGCGATCATCATCAGTGCAATCCAGCGCCGAGGGCCAAACCGGTTGAGCGCCAGGTTGCTTGGTAAACCGCACAGTACGTAACCGATGAAGAAGATGCCGGCGCCGAGGCCGTACACCGTTTCGCTGAACTTCAGGGCGTCGAGCATCTGCAGCTTGGCAAAGCCGACGTTGACGCGGTCCAGGTAGTTGAACAGGTAGCAGATGAAAATGAACGGAATCAGCCGCAGGGTGATGCGCCGGTACAGCGCGTTGCGGGTGGTGTCCGTGCCTTGGTCAGGGGCGGGGCTGTGTGCCATGATCGGGTTCTCTGTTGTTATGGTTGTCGCCGCGTCGCCTGTGCCGGCGCTCGCCCTGACGAGTCTCGGGGACTGCGGCCAGCCTGTCTTTGTGCTTTTGCACAGTGCCTGGCCCAGGCTGCTGTGCCCGAGCCCAAAAGCCTGACACCTAAAGGACCCCGCAATGTTCGAACTCGACCATGACCTGGCACAGGATATCGTTGACCGGGCGATGGCCATTCTGCCGTGCAACGTCAATGTCATGGACAGCCAGGGGTTGATCCTGGGCAGCGGTGAACCGGAGCGTATCAACACCCGCCATGAAGGCGCGCAACTGGTCCTGGCCAATGGCCGTATCGTCGAGCTGGATACTGATGCGGCCAAATGCCTGAAGGGCGTGCAGCCCGGGGTAAACCTGCCGCTGATGCTCGATGGCCGGCTGATGGGCGTACTGGGCCTGACGGGTGACCCGCAACAGGTGCGCACCTATGGCGAGCTGGTACGCATGACCGCCGAGATGCTGCTGGCCCAGCGCCATTTGCAAGCCGACCAGCAATGGCGACGCCAGCGTTGTGATGACCTGCTGGCGCTGTTGCTAGGCGGCAGCGGCGACTCGCCACGCTTGCTCGACGAAGCCCGGCAACTGGGCCTGAAGCCGCAGTTGCCACGGGTGCCTTGCCTGTTCGAGCTGGCCTCGGGGCCGCCCGCCGAGGCGCTTGCCGCGTGGTTGCTGAGCCGTTACCCGGACAGCTGGTGTGTCAGCCCGGCGCGGCAGTCGTTGCTGTGGTGTCGGCCCGCAGGTGTGACGCTGGATGAGCCACGCCTGCTCGAGCGCCTGCAACGCCATGGCTGGGGCGTGGAGCGCCTGGCCTTGGGCAGTACCGCGCAGAGCCTGGAGCAACTGCGCCGAGGTTATCGCCGGGTGCGAGACTTGCTGGCCTACGGGCGCGAGGTACTCCCCGGCGAGCGCTTGCTGAGCCTGCATCGCTACCGGCTACCGGCACTGCTGTGGCGGCATCGCAACGATGACGCGCTGGATGAACTGCTGGAACCGTTACAGCGCATACGCGCCAAGGACAACAGTGGGCAGTTGCTCACCACCCTACGCGCGTGGTGTGCCCATGACGGCCAGAGCCAGGCCTGTGCCGATGCCCTGGGCATCCACCGCAACAGCCTGCGCTATCGCCTGGAACGGATCGCCGAACTGGGTGAGGTCGACCCGCTGCGCATGGAGGGGATGCTTAGCTTGTACCTGGGGTTGCAGCTGTTGCCTGCTGACTGACGCGGCGCCTGCAGGCGCCGCCACGAAGGCATCTGCCCAAACAACCCGCCCGGCGTTTTGTGCATTTGACCGAGGCCAGCCTGGCGGGCACCTGTCAGCATGCCGCTCATCAGGACAGGAGAATCCCCATGAAGATCGTCATTGCCCCCGACTCGTTCAAGGACAGCCTTGATGCTGCCGGTGTCGCCCGCGCCATCGCAGCTGGCCTGAGCCAGGCGTGGCCGGACGCAGCCTTGGTCGAGTGCCCGATGGCCGACGGCGGCGAGGGCACCATGGAGGCGATCCTGGCCGCCAGCCACGGCGAACTGCGCCGCCAAGCGGTGCGTGGGCCATTGGGGCACAGCGTCGAAGCCGGCTGGGGGTGGCTGCCACAAAGCCGCACGGCCATCATCGAAATGGCCCAGGCCAGTGGCTTGCAGCTGGTGCCAACCGGCCAGCGTGATGCGTGCCGCAGCAGCACCTGGGGCACCGGCGAGCTGATCGCCGCCGCCTTGGCCGCCGGCGCACAGCGGGTGGTGCTGGCCATCGGTGGCAGCGCCACCAACGATGCGGGCAGCGGCATGCTGCGCGCGCTGGGCCTGCGCCTGCTGGATGCCGACGGGCAAGCGCTGGAAGAGGGCGGCCTGGCACTGGCGAAGCTGGCGCGGATCGACGCCAGTCACCTCGACCCGCGCCTGGCCGAGGTGCAATTCGAAGTCGCGGCGGACGTCGACAACCCGCTGTGCGGCGCCAACGGCGCATCGGCGATTTTCGGCCCGCAGAAAGGCGCTAACCCGCAGCAGGTGCAGGCGTTGGACCAGGCGCTGGGGCATTTTGCCGACCACTGTGCACAGCTGCTGGGCGACGATGTGCGCGACTACCCTGGATGCGGCGCTGCCGGTGGTATGGGCTTCGCCGCCCGTGCGTTCATGGGGGCACAGTTCCGCCCGGGGGTAGAGGTGGTGGCCGAACTGGCCGGGCTTGACGCCTTGGTGCAGGGCGCGGACCTGGTGGTGACGGGTGAGGGGCGTTTCGATGCCCAGACACTGCGCGGCAAGACGCCGATGGGGGTTGCCCGGGTCGCCAAGCGCCACGGTGTGCCGGTGGTGGTGCTGGCCGGGACACTGGGTGAGGGCTACCAGCAGTTGTATGCCCATGGGGTCGATGCTGCATTTGCGCTGGCCAGCGGGCCGATGAGCCTGGAGCAAGCGTGTGCCAATGCGGCAGAACTGCTGCAGGCTCGGGCTTGTGACGTGGGCCGGTTATGGCGCTGCGCAGCGCGCGCCTGATCAAAGCGTTTTTGCGTCTTCGAACAGGGCGATGAAATTGGCCAGCGCAGGCGAGGCATTCTGGGCGTTCCATTTCATGTACAGGCCGATGCCTGGGGTGGATTGCTCGTCTATCGGGCGGATCGCACAGAATTGAACACGCTCGCGCGGGGTCGATCGGGCGAATGAGGCCGGCACCAGGGCCACACCGAAACCACAGGCGACCAGCCCCAGCAGGGTATGAATCTGTGCGGCTTCCTGTACCACCCGAGGGTAGAAGCCGGCCGACTCGCACAGGGCAACCAGCTGGGCATGGTAGCCGCCGCCCAACGCTTGCGGGGTAAACACAAAGTCCTCATTGGCAAACTCGCGCAGGTCGACGTCGCCTTGCTGCGCTTTCACATGGCCGGCGGGCAGCGCCATGACAATCTGCTCGTCAAGCAGCAGCCGTGACTCCAGCGTACCCACCGGCAGCGGTAGCCTGCGCATGAAGCCGATATCCGCCTCGCCGGCCAGCAGCGCCTTGGCCTGCGTCGCCGATGGCATCTCGCGCAGGGTCAGTTGCACGTTCGGGTAAGTCTCGCGATAGCGCCGCAAGCTGTTGAGCAGCGAGTCGTAATAGGCGATGGAAATGGCCGTGATGGTCAGTTTCCCGCTGACACCCGCAGAGACATTACGGGCGTACTCGATACCCTGTTCCAGCTCGGCAAGCACGCGGTAAGCCGTATCGCGAAAGGCTGTGCCAGCCGGGGTCAGACGCACCCCGCGCGTATTGCGCAAGAACAAGCTGAAACCGAGCTTTTCTTCCAGGCGGCTGATCGCCTGGCTCAGCGGCGGCTGTGCCATGTGCAGGCGCTCGGCAGCCTTGTGAAAATGAAGCTCTTCGGCCACGGCGATGAACTGCCTGAGCAAACGTGTCTCGATCAATCAAGCATTCCTTCAGCGCGGCGACTCGGGGGTGATATCCATGAGATATCAAAGTTGCATGCTTTTAATATTAAGTCATTGAATTTTTTGTTGTTATCGTAAAAAGGAGAATCGAAGGTAGCCAGAAATGCCCGTTACAGAGCCTTTCCACAACGAAGTTGCGGCCGTCACCGATGCCGCACAGGGCCTGGGCTTGGCCTATGGCATGGGGCAGGCCGGAAGATCGCCCCGCATCAAGGAATGCAGCTGCGTGCCAGTCAAGGTCGCCAATACCCGCGCCGACCTGGGCGAAAGCCTGGTCTGGGATGAGCGTAACGGCGCGTTGTACTTCATCGATATTTCTGGCGGGCGCATCAACTGCCTGACGCCAGACGGCGAAGTCGAGAACCTTTACGCATCAGCCGCGCGCATTGGCGCCCTTGCGCTGACCGACCGGGGCAACCTGATTTTCACCGAAGATGCCAGCGTGGCCATCTTCGATGTGCCGGCGCGCAAGGTATGCCAGCATTCGGCATCGGTCCATCCGCGCTCCACCTACCGCTTCAACGACGGCGCCTGTGACCCGCAAGGGCGCTTCGTTACCGGATTGATGGACGATGCCCTTAGCGGCAATACCGGGGCGCTGTTCCGTTTTGACGGGCAGTTGAGCGACGAGGTCATCCACGATGACATGGCCTTGCCCACCGGGGTTGCCTGGTCGCAAGACGGCCAGACGGTGTACTTCGTCGATTCGGCGGCGCGCGCCATCTACCGTGCCGAGTACCTCATGGAGGGCCGGCTGGGCACTGTTACGCTGTTTGCCGAAACCCCTGCCGAACTGGGGCGGCCAGATGGCCTGGCGCTGGACCGCGAAGGCGGGCTGTGGGTGTGCCAGTACCATGGCAGCTGCCTGCTGCGCTACGACCGCCACGGCCACCTGACCGATCAGGTACTGATGCCGGTACCGTGCCCCACCAGCTGCTGCTTTGGCGGGCCCGGCATGAATACCTTGTTCATCAGCACCGCACGTTTCGACATGAGCCCTGAAGACCTGCTCCATTACCCGGATGCCGGCGACCTGTATGCCATTCACCCGACAATTGGCGGTGTCGCCCGGCACAGCTTCAAGGAATAAGCGCTTGGGCCTGGCTGGCCGGCAACACGGCCAGTTCGCCAAAACGCTGCGCCGAGTCGATGTAGCGCAGCGCCGACTTGGCGTCTTTCCATCCCACGTAGCTCATCAGTGATTTCAGTTCCCAGCCATTGGCTGTGGCCCAGGTGGCAAAGCCACGCCGTAGCGAGTGGCCGGTATACAGCGCCGCCGGTACCCCGGCACGTTCCAGCATGCGCCGCAACAGGCCGACCAGGCTGTTACTGTTGAGCGCGCTTTCACCGAGGTTGCCCCAGCGGTCAAGCTTGCGAAACACCGGCCCATGGGCAATGCCGGCAACTTCCAGCCATTGCAGGTAGGCCGTTACCGGACACAGGGCCTTGAGGGCAGGGGTGCGGTGCTGCACGCCCAAGGCTTCGCGGTCACCCTTGCTGCGCGGCAGGAACAGCGTGATGCCGACACCGGCTTCGGCCTGGATATGTTCGATGCGCAAGCGTGCCAGTTCATCACCGCGAAAACCTCGCCAGAAGCCCAGCAACAGCAACGCAGTGTCGCGGCGTGCCCGGCGCAGGGCGGCCAGGTCGTGGTGTTCGCGGGCCTGGCGAGCCTCCTCTTCAAAACACGCCACGGCGGTTTGCAGGTGTTGCAGCAACAGTGGGGCCGCCTGCCTGGGCGGCGTCGGGTGCAGGGTGCGGATGCCGCGTAGAACCTGACGTACCAGCGGTGCCTTGGTCGGGTCGGGGAAACCTTGGGCGACATGCCATTGACTGAGCGCGGCCAGGCGCTGACGCAGGGTACTGACGGCGTGGTGTTCGGCATGTTCGACCAGGTAGCGGGCGATGCTCTCGGCGGTGGCCGGGAGAAAGCCGCCCCAGTGGCTTTCGAAGTGCTCGATGGCGGCCTGGTAGCTGCGCCGGGTGTTGTCACGGGTGGCGGCGCGAAGGTAGCGCTCGATATCGGTCATGGTGCGGCTGTCGGTGGGTGATGGGCACACGATAAACCGAAATCCCATGACAAGCACCTAATGCGGCGTCGGGGCAACGCCATCCTGCAGGGCCGGCACCAGCCCCATGGTATCGTGCGAGGCCTCGATGCCGTTGAAGTGCGGGTAGTCGCGCAACTGCGCCGGCGACAGCGGCCGGCTGAAGTGATAGCCCTGGGCAATATCGCAACCCGCCAGTTTCAGGCACACCACCTGCTCACGGGTTTCCACACCTTCGGCCACCACTTCCAGGCCCAGCCGTTTGGCCAGGATGATGGTGGAGGACACGATCGGGCTGTCGTCATGGCTGTTGGACAAGGGGGCGATCAGCGAGCGGTCGATTTTCAGCTTGCTTAGCGGCAACGAATGCAGGTGGGCGAAGCCGGCGTAGCCGCGGCCGAAATCGTCCAGGCTGATGCCCAGGCCCGCGCTGCGCAGGGTGTGCAGGTGCGCCACAGCGGTACTTTCCGGGTCGAGGATGGTGGTTTCAGTGATTTCCAGCTCCAGCCGCTGCGGCGCAATTGCATACTGTTGCAGTTCGTTCAGCAACCGCGTAGCGAAGTCGTCCTGGCGCAGTTGCAGGGCGGAGACATTGACCGCCAGCCGCGTCTCTCGGCCCTGGGCGTCCCACCCCGATAATGCCTCGCAGGCCAGGCGCAACACCTCCCAACCCAGCTCGACAATGAAGCCACTGCGTTCGGCCAGGTCGATGAAGCGGTCCGGGTACAGCAGGCCGAATTCAGGGTGATCCCAGCGTACCAGTGCTTCGTAGCCCAGCACTTGCTGGGTGTCGAGGCGAATCTGTGGCTGGTAGTGCAGCACGAACTGGCGCTCGGCCAGGGCACTGCCGAACGCCTGTTCGAGGGTGAAGGCCTGAATGTCGGCCAGGTTCAGTGAGGGGTCGAAGAAGCGATATTGCGCGCGCCCGGCCTGTTTGGCCGAATACATCGCCGCGTCGGCACTGCGGATCAGGCTGTCGATGTCCTGGCCGTCGCGGGGGCAGATGCTTACGCCCACGCTGGGGCTGGTGTTGACCTCCTGGCTATCCAGGGCATAGGTGGCCGACAACCGCTGGACCAGTTCGCGAACCCAGGTATTGATCTGTTCCTCGCTGCGTTCGCCTGCCAGCAGCACCACGAATTCGTCGCCGCCAAAGCGCGAAGCCTCGTCGCCGGGGTCCAGAAGGCGCTGGATGCGTCCGGCCACAGCCTGCAGCAGCAGGTCGCCGATCTTGTGCCCGAGCGAGTCGTTGATCGACTTGAAGCGGTCCATGTCGATGAACAGTATCGCCATCAGCCGGCGCTTGCCCCGTTGCCGGGTAAGCGCCTGGCCCGCCACCTCGACGAACTGGCGACGGTTGTGCAACCCGCTGAGGTGGTCGGTGGCGGCGGCGTGGCTGCTGCGCCGGTGTTCGTCCTCAAGGCGCCCGATCAGTTGCTGGTTGACCTGTTGAGCCTGCTCCAGTGCGTTGAAGGCCTCCTGGTGCTTGCGCAGCAGGCGCAAGGTGCACAGCAAACTGCCGAGGATCAGCAGGGTCATGCTCAGGTTCAGCCAGAACTGCCGGGAATAGGGCAATGCCGAGGGTGTAGACAGGCCAAGGCCGCACGCCGGGTGGGCGGCGGTTACGGAGAGGATGTGCAGCCCCCAAAGAAAGGCCAGGGTGGCTGCACACAGCATCAGGATCAGCAGCCGCAGGAGGCTGGTGGATGAAAGCGAACGGCGAATCACTGCTGATAGTTCCCGACCCTGGGTGATGCTCGAAAAATACGACAATAAGATGACAGGCTGATGACTGATAGCTAATTGCCTTTAAGGGTTTCCCGTATCCGCCAAGGGCGCCTGCAGGCGTGCGGTTTCCTCTTCGATGTAGCTCATCAAGGCGCTGACTTCGGCATCACCCAGGCGCATGTTGGGCATCGCCAGGCGGTTGTACTGCTCGTACAGCAGCATGGCCAGGGGGTCTTTCTCTGCCAGCATGCGGTCGGGTTCTTTCAACCAGCGGGTCAGCCAGTTGGCATCACGCTGGCGGGTCACGCCCAGCAGGTCGGGACCTATACCGGGTTGCCCCGGCTCGGTATTGCCCAGCGTGTGGCAGGATGAGCAACGGGTGCGGAAGATCTGCTCGCCACTGCTTGGCGGGCGTACTTCCGGGGCTTGGGCGTAGTCATTGTTCAGGGCGCTGGCCTGTTTCCAGTTGTGCAGGCTGTTGCCCAGGCGATCGGCGAGGATATACGGGCTTTCGAAGGGTGAAGCCTTCATCCAACGGCCGGTGGCCTGGTTGCCGATGATCAGGCTCAGGTTGTGGTCCTTGGAACGGCCGTTTTCCAGGCCGTCAATCCACAGCCCCAGGCTACGGCGCAACCGTTCGATGTCGTCAGGTTCACCGGTGAGCAGCGTCCAGCCGGGGCCGATACCGAACTTTTCAGCGTAACGTTTGAGGGTGGCGGGCGTGTCGTTGTAAGGGTCGATGCTGATGGAGTACAGGAAAATGTCCTTGCCGACCCGGTCGCCAAGAATCTTCTGCACCTGGCGCAAGCGTGCGGTCTCTACCGGGCAGGAATCGGAACAGCCGGTGAAGATGAAGTTGATGGCGACAACCTTGTCTTTGATCAGGTCGTCGAAGAAATGCACTTGCTCGCCGTCCTGGGTGAGCAGGGGGATGTTGGGGAAGTAGTCGGCCCCCCAAGGGCTTTCAGCTTCTTTGGCCACCGGTTGTTGCGGCTGCAACGGCCAGAACGGGATGCTGGCGGCGAACAGCGCGAGCACCAGCAGGAAACGCCATGAGCCGGACATGATGCGGTCCTCATCGGTTGGCAGTGGGGCCGCATGGCGGCCCCTGCCTTGCACTCACTGATACTTGACAGGCGCCGTCACGGTCTGCCCCAGCGCCGACTTCACGGTAACCGTCGCCGGTGTGGCCGGGCCGAAGCCGGTAGTGGTCACCGACACGCGCCAGCGCGCGCCGGTGGTCGTGACGGTCAGCGTGGCGTTACCCAGGCTTACCGGGCCACCCGTGGTCGCCGCAGTCACGCTGATGCTGTTGCCCGTGGCCACTGTGGTAGTCCCTTGCACATCCCAGGTGAAGCGGTTGCCGCTGCGCACCTGCACCGTGGCACTGGTGACCTGGATCTGGTCGACCGCTGCCGCCTGGCTCACCGCGATGCTGACCGTGGCCGGGTTCACCGACTCGGCCCCTTTGGCATCCCGCGCCGTGTAGTTGAAGCTGGCGGTGAACGGCGTGGCGACCGTGGCCGGCGGGGTGTAGGTCACCGTGGTGCCATTGGTGCTGACGCTACCCTGGCCAGAATCTGGCTGGCTGAGGCCGACGACAGTCAATGGCAGGTTACCTTCCGGGTCGGTGTCGTTGGCCAGCACGTTCAGGGTGATCGGTTTGCCCGCAGTGGTTGCCGCACTGTCGTTGGCCGCGACCGGTGGCTTGTTGGCAGCATCATCGTTGTCGTCCTTGCCTTTGGTGCGGAAGGTCGGCAGGCCCACCGACGCCATGTATTGCACGCCATCCCAACCTGGCAGCGGGGTCGGCATTACCTGGAACTGCCCTGGGTGTTCAATGTCCCAGCGCAGCAGCATCGAAGAGTCTTCGTGCTGGGTGTTGTGGCAGTGCTCCATGTAGGTACCGGCGAACTCGCGGAAGCGAATAGCCATTTCCACTTCTTCCGACGAATCGGCATCCGGCCCGATGCGGTAGACGTCCTTGCGTGCCCATTTCTCCCATTCGGGCGGCGCCTTGCCGTCGCGGCTAAGAATCACACCTTCCTCGAAGTGCACATGCACCGGATGGCTCCAGCCATTGCCGCCGTTGACGATCTTCCACACTTCCAGGGTGCCGTCGCCGCTGAAGCCGCCATCGGTGGACTGTTGGGCCAGTTGTGGCGCAGCACTGATGCGCCGTGGGTCCATGCTGTAGCCGAAGCCGCCATCGGTCTTGATGGTCCAGGGGGTGGTGTCGGTGCCGTCGGAGCGACCAAAGATGAACTCGCGGTGGCGGGCATCCTTGATCCTGGCCTGGTCGGCGGCCGAGTTGCGGTCAATGGGCAGCGGCAGCATCTTGAGGCCTGCGGCCTTGCCTGGTTTGGCCGGTTCGTAGGCAACCGGGTCCATGCTCACGTCCTGGCCGCTGTAGGGCTGCACGATCAACTGCAGGAACTTGCCGACCAGCGGGTCGCCGTTATCCCACTGCGGGCCTTTGCTGGTCTGCTTGATGACGGCCTTGTATTTCTCCGACAGCACGTCGGCCAGCGAAATGGCACCTTCCGGGCCCTTGCCGGTGCGGTGTTCCTCGATGTTGACGAAGTACAGCTTGTCGCCCACCTTGATGCCGTTTTTAGCGAAGTTGATGATGATGTCGTAGCGCTCGGCGATACCTTGCAGCGGCAGGATACCGTTGTTGTCCTGCAGGTTGCCGTCACCGTTGAGGTCCATGGTGCCGTCGAATGGCACGGCATGCTCCATGATGTTGCCGTCGTTGGCGATCATGTGGAACGGCACCCGCGCATACGACACGTTGGAGCCGGCTGGCCCCTTGAATTCGCCGCTGGTCCCGGCAATTTCACGCACGACGGCGAATTTGAAGTAGCGGGATACCGAGCCATTGAGCAGACGGAAGCGGTAACTGCGCGCGCGCACCTTGAGCTTGGGCTGGTACTGCCAGTTGACCAGCATCTGGTCGCCAAGGAAGCCATCGGTGTTGAACGGGTTGAACCACAGCTGGCCGTTGGCATCCCAGGCCTTGTCGGCCATCACCAGGTTGACGTCGTAGTCGCGGTTGCCCCAAGGCATGCCCGAACCGCTGGGGAAGCGCAGGTTCACGCCATCCTGCAGGGCCTCGTTGCCGCGGTCCAGGGCGCTGTAGTAGTTCATCATCACGGCGTTGCCCTTGTAGACGTTCTGCGCCGTGAAATCCATCATGTGGTCGTGGAACCAGTGGGTACTCATGGTTTCGCGCCAGTCGCCACGGATCTTGATGCTGCCGTTCTGACAGGTTTTCAGCCCTGGCGAGCCGTCATTGACGAACAGGGTTTCACCCGGTGAGCAAGGGAACGCGGCACGCGGGTCTTGTGCGCGGGTGTTGATGGTGTCGTAGCCGGCCAGCTGCACCGGCCAACGGTAGTCATAGTACTGGCCGGGGAAGAAGTAGGCGTTGGCAAAGCCGTCGCTTTCGGCCGGGGAGTGGCCGTTGTGCTCGTGGGTCGAGATGGTGTGCAAGCCAAAACCGCCGTTGGCCGAAGGGTCGATCGGCAGGGCGTTGTAATGACGCATCAGCACCGGCTGGCCATAGCGCACCATCAGCAACTTGACAGGGAAGGTGCCATCGAACGTCCACAGCGACTTGTGGTTCTGCAGCGGCATGTTCGGGTGGAAGCGGGTGTCGATGCCCTTGGTGGTGCCCAGCGTGGTCGGGATGTCGGAGGTCTGGTAGTACAGCCCGCCCGGGGCAAATTCACCGACCGCATAGTTGTGCAGTTGCTTGCGGTCGCGCAGGCCCTGGTTGATGCGCGCACCGGCTTGCGCGGTCTTGAACGCAGTCTGCGGGTAAAACTCGTTCCAGCGCTGGTGTGACCAGCCTTTTCCTGGTGGACGGCCTTCGGCTGGGGAGCCAACGGGCTGGCGGTTGAGGAACATTTCGATCTGCGCCTTCCACGGGTTGCGGTCCAGCACATTGGAAAACTGGGTCGGGAACGGGTACAGGCCCGGCTGCTTGAGGAAGGCCTCCAGGGCTGTGCCACTGGGACCACTGCGCGCCACTACGTTAGGGTCCTGCGCGGGTGCAGCGCCCAAGGTGGGGACCGGGAAGGTCAGGCTGGGCGGCGGCAGGGTGGGGTCGAGTTTTTCTGTGCCGAATTCTTCGAACAGCAGCAATTGCTGGGTAAACGGCTGCGCACCGAACAACGGGCTGGGTTTGCCGTTGGTGGGGTACCTGTCCGAGGTTTGCAGGGCTGGCGGTAGCACGTTGTCGGTGCGCACCGTGTTGCGGTCGCCATACACACCATTGGTCAGCTCCAGCGAGCCCCGGTTGGCTTCTGGCAAGGTCTCCAGGTTTAGCAGGGCCGGGGTCGGGTCGGCCGGCTGGTCGGTGTAGGCGGAAGGGTCGGTTGGCGGCGGCGGGCTGTTATCGTCGAGGGGGGCCGCTGTAACCGTGATCAGCCCGAGGCTGAGCATCAGCGCGGTGACGGTGGACAGCTGGAATGCATGCCTAGCAGGGTGGATCACGGCAGGTGTTTTCATTGCCTTATGCCTCGCTCGCGGCTGTATGGCGTACTGCCTTCAATGGCGTTTTGCCCGGTATATGGCCTTGAGCAACCGCTGTGCCAACTGAAAATTCAGTAATGCTTTGTTAAACAATTCCTTGTAGTACCTGATGTGCGCTAAATAACGGGGCGTCAAAAATGGGGATGTTCCCCCAGTAGCGGGCCCCCATTACCCACACATTGGGTGCAGTGGGTAGTGACAGCACCCGCGCCCTGGGGTATACCTGAACGCCACCAAGGGGAGCCCGGCAACGGGCTGAGAAACCGCTGAACGTTGCAGCGCGGTGACCCTTCGAACCTGATCCGGATCATGCCGGCGAAGGGATGGGATTCGTAACCTGCCTTTTTGCCGGCCTCACTGCGAGGCCCGTCCATGCTCACCGCCAAGGTCTCGCTGTCACCCCCATCAAGGACAGCAACATGACCGAACGTTTCAGCCAGTCCCTGCGCCGCCAAAGCGAGCCGACCTGGTCGGCGGCCGTTGGCCACCGTTTCGTGACCCAATTGTGCGACGGCAGCCTGCCGGCCCCGATCATGGTCGACTACCTGGTGCAGGACCACCGTTTCCTCGACAGCTTCCTGACCTTGCTGGGCGCGGCCATCGCCACCGCCGACACGTTCGAGGCCCGCCTGCGCTTCGGCCGTTTCGCCGGGATGATCTCCAGTGACGAGAACACCTACTTCCTGCGCGCCTTCGAGGCCCTGGATGTAAGCCCGGCGCAGCGCACTGAACCGGCCGACACTGCGCCAACCGCAGGTTTCAAGGCGATCATGCGCGAAGCGGCAGCCACCCGCTCCTATGCGGCGGCGCTGGCGGTGCTCAACGTTGCCGAAGGCCTGTACCTGGACTGGGCACTGAAGGCGCCGAAACCGATGCCGGACAACTTCGTCCATGCCGAGTGGATCACCCTTCACGACAACCCGGACTTCCAGGCTTTCGTTGCCTTCCTGCAAGCCGAGCTGGACTGCGTCGGCCCGCAAGAAGCCGCACTGGCCAGTGACTTCTACCAACGCACCGTCGAGCTGGAGCTGGCCTTCTTCGATGCCGTTTACCCGGAGGGCAAGTGAGCATGGACATCTTCGAGCGCCTCAAGGCTGCCGCGACCCAACAGTGGAACCGCTACGTCGACCATGACTTTGTGCGGCAGATGGGCGAGGGCACGTTGAGTGAGGACGCGTTCCGGACTTACCTGGTGCAGGATTACCTGTTCCTTATCCAGTTCGCCCGTGCCTGGGCGCTGGCCGCCTATAAAAGCCGCCGCCCGGCGGACATACGCGCCGCGCAGGCCGGGCTGGCAGCGATCCTGGATGAAACCGAACTGCATCTGCGCCTGTGCGCACGCTGGGGGCTGACCCAGGCCGATATCGAGGCGGCGCCAGAGCACCAGGCTACCGTGGCCTATACCCGCTACGTGCTGGACTGTGGCGCCGCCGGTGACCTGCTGGAGCTGCATGTGGCGTTGGCACCTTGCGTGATCGGCTATGCCGAGATCGGCCGTACCCTGGCCGAGCGGATTGGCGACTTGAGCAACCACCCGTACCGCGAGTGGATTGGCGAGTACGCCGGCGAGGGCTACCAAGGGGTGGCGGCGGCGGCGCGCAAGCACCTGGATGAACTGGCAGCGCGGAGCATGACCGAACAGCGCTTCGCAGACCTGGTGGGGATTTTCGGGCAGGCGTCCAGCCTGGAGGCTGATTTCTGGCAGATGGGGCTGGACAGCCAGTAAATCGATACCTGCGCCAGGCACTGGCGGATACCCTTGGGCTCGACCACTATGCAGGTAGCGGCGATAAGCGAGCCCAAGGAGTAACAGCATGAACATTATCAATGCACGCTTGCGCGGCAAGCCCGGTTTGTTTCGCATCGAACTGAGCGGCGAGCGCATTGCCGCCATCGTGCCCCAGGTCGAGGTAGTGGCACCCGTAGCTACCGATGACCTTGATGCCGGGCAAAACCTGGTGGTGGCACCCTTTGTGGAACCGCACATTCATCTGGATGCCGCCCTGACCGCCGGTGAGCCGAAGTGGAACATGAGCGGCACATTGTTCGAAGGCATCGAGCGCTGGGCCGAGCGTAAGGAAATCACCACCCACGACGACATCAAGGTCCGCGCGAAAAAAACCATCGGCATGCTGGTGGACCACGGAATCCAGCATGTACGGACCCATGTCGATGTCACCGACCCGAGCCTTACCGCGCTCAAGGCCATGGTCGAGGTGCGTGACGACGTGCGCGAGCTGATCGACTTGCAGATCGTCGCCTTCCCTCAGGAGGGTATCGAGTCGTATGCCAATGGGCGGGCGCTGATGACCGAAGCCGTGGCCATCGGTGCCGATGTGGTGGGCGGCATTCCGCATTTCGAGAACACCCGCGACCAGGGCGTGTCGTCGGTGAAGTTCCTGATGGACCTGGCCGAACGTACCGGCTGCCTGGTGGACGTACATTGCGACGAGACCGACGACCCGCAGTCGCGCTTCCTTGAAGTGCTGGCCGAAGAAGCCAGGGTGCGCGGTATGGGCGCCCGGGTAACCGCCAGCCATACCGTGGCCATGGGTTCGTATGACAATGCCTACTGCTACAAGCTGTTCCGCCTGCTGAAACTGTCGGGCATCAACTTCGTGTCGTGCCCGACCGAGAGCATTCACCTGCAAGGGCGCTTCGACAACTACCCGAAACGCCGCGGCGTCACCCGCGTGGCCGAGATCGACCGCGCCGGCATGAACGTGTGCTTTGGCCAGGACTCCATCGTCGACCCTTGGTACCCGCTGGGTAATGGCAACATCCTGCGCATTCTCGAAGCCGGGCTGCATATCTGCCACATGCTCGGCTACGAAGACCTGCAGCGCTGCCTGGACCTGATCACCGACAACAGCGCCCGCACGCTGAACCTGGGGGAGCGCTACGGCATCGAGGTGGGGCGGCCGGCCAACCTGTTACTGCTGTCGGCGCCTGACGATTACGAGATGGTGCGTAGCCAAGGGCACGCGCTGGTGTCGGTGCGAAACGGCAAGGTGTTGATGCGTCGCACGCCCGCGCAGGTTGAGCGCATGCACTGATACACCCGCTACTTACACCCGCCACTTTGAAGCCCGTAACGCCCCGCCGGCCTTGAGCCGGACGGGGCGTTTTGCTGTTTGCCGTACGGCCAAACCACGCTTCGAGCGGATTTTTGTCGATCACATGCGATAAGCCGTGATTATTCTTCCTTAGGAAACGTTTGCAGGTGAGCGTTGTTATCGCCATAATCAGTACGTAATTACATGTTACATAACACAGTACAAAATCGTAGGAGCACGCATGGCCCGGGGCGGTATCAACAAGGTGGTGGTTCAGCAGGCACGTCAGGCGTTGATTGCCCGCGGCGAGAACCCCAGCATCGATGCCATACGTATCGAGCTGGGCAATACCGGCTCGAAAACCACGATTCACCGCTACCTGAAGGAATTGAACGGCCAGCAACCCGTGGCCTCCGAAGGCGGCGCAGCGCTGAGCGATGTGCTAAGCCGCCTGGTCGGGCAATTGGCCACGCAGCTACAAGATGAGGCCGACCTGAAGATCGAACAGGCCGAAAGCACCTTCACCCAACAGCGAGAGCAGCTTGAGGCTCAGCTGGAAATCGTCCGCCAGGCCCTGGCGACAGCGCATCAGCAGCATCAGATCGATGCAGCGGCTTTGGCCGACGAAACGGAAAAGCGCTTGACCACACAAAGCACGCTGCAAGCCGAACAGCTGCGCAGCGCCAGCCTCAACCAGTCACTGGGTGAATTGCAGGTGCGCCTTGCCGATAAGGACGAACAGGTGAAGTCACTGGAGGACAAACACCGCCATGCCCGCGACGCCCTGGAGCATTACCGCAATGCCAGCCGCGAACAGCGCGAGCAGGAACAGCGCCGTCATGAAGCACAACTGCAGCAGATGCAGGTGGAAGTACGCCAACTGCAGCAGGGCATGATCGTCAAGCAGGACGAGCTGACCCGCTTGCACCGCGATAATGAGCGTTTGCTGGGTGAGCACCGCCAGGCCGCCAGCGAGTGCCGGGCGCAGGACGAGTTGCTGGAGCAACGCGATGCGCAGATCCAGGGCTTGCGGACGATCCTGGCCCAGGCACAAGGTGCCAGTGAAGAAATGCGCCGTCAGCTGGATGTGCAAGCGCAGCATCTGGAAACCAGGCGCGACGTGTGCGCGGAACAGGCGCGGCAGTTGCTGCGGTATGAAGAGCAGCTAAAAGAACGCGATGCGGCGTTGGCGCAATGCAGGGCACAGCTGCCTGCACATGCAGAGTGACGGGCTGTCTAACGACCGACGTAACGGCGCATTGCACAACGCTCAGTGAGGCCGTGTGCACGTTCATTGGCCAGGATTTCCCGTAACTGCGGGCTCAGCAGCCGCTCATCGAGCACCTCGAACCCGAACCGTGCATAGAAGGGCGCATTCCAGGGCACCTTGGCAAAGGTGGTCAACGTGAGCTCGCGCAGGCCTGCGTCACGCGCGGCATCAGCCACTTGCTGCAGCAAACGCCGCCCCACGCCTTGCCCTTGAAGCTCCTGGCGCACCGATATTTCATAAAGGTGCAGAGCCTGCCCTTCACGGCGGGCACAAGCAAAACCGGCAAGGCACCCATTATCGTCCTCGGCCACCCAGCTACCGCCCGCGTCTACGAAAGCCCTGTGCGCAACGCAATCCATCACATCACCTTGCGCCAGCCAGGCCAGCGTCGGCCAGCCGGCAAACGCCTGGGCCGCCGAACGCTCCACGTCCGGCAGGTGTTGAATATCGCGCTCAAGGGTAGGGCGGATACGCATGAATCACTCCTGTTTCAGTAATCCGCCGCCAGTGCCTGCGGCTGTAATTGCCAGCGCACCGAGCTTACACCTTTCTCCAGGCTCACCCGGCTGACCAGCCGCTCCAGTTGCGCGGGTGCCTGCGCGGTGCCCAACAGCTCGGCGCGTACTTCCAGGCGCGCCGGGCTGTCCAGGTCCTGGCTTTGCAGTGACTGCAGCCGCAGCTGCGGATCGCCCAGACTATGCAGCATCAGGCTGCGCACCTGGATTTCGTCCTCGGCGCGGCAGATGATTCGCACTTCGAAGTGCTGCTCCACCTCGCTGGCCGGCACCACGTCCTGACGGTCCAGGCGCTGGGCGATATCACGCAGCAGGATATTGGCACATAGCACCACCAGGCTACCCAATGCCGCCTCCAACAGCAGCCCAAGGCTGCACAGCACACCCACTGCCGCCGTGCACCACAAGGTGGCTGCAGTGTTCAGGCCTCGTACGTTGAAGCCGTCACGCATGATCACACCACCCCCGAGAAAGCCGATGCCCGATACCACATAGGCGGCGATGCGCGATGCATCGGCAGGTGCCATGCCTGGCACCGCCTGGGTCATCAGCACGAACAGGCAGGCACCGGTGCTGACCAGCGCATTGGTGCGCAGCCCGGTCAGGCGTTGGCGCAATTGCCGTTCGGCACCGATCAACGCCCCCAACAGCAAGGCAATGCTGACGCGCAGCAGAAATACTTTCCAATCCATAGCAAACCTCTTCCGCAGGCATACGCCCGCATGAACGCCATCAGTTGGCGCGGTTGAAAAACCAGAACAATGCGCAGGACCACGAGGAAGGGAGGAAAAGCGGGGGTTACAGGAAACCACCGTCTTGCCAGGGCGGCCAGACAGTGCAGGACACTGCCGGGCTAGTACGCCACGCGGGCCTGTCGCAAGCGACTGGGGCTACTGTCCAAGGCAGGTCTCCTGTTGAGGAAGGCAAAATTGCGTCGCGGACCATACGCCCCGGGGCAGAGCAGGTCAAGGGCGAAAAACATGACAAGGGCTTCATCCTTGAATGGCCTGCAGCCGGTCACGCCCACATGGAAAAAAACCTGGGCAGCCGTTACCCTTGCGCCTCTCTTTGCCATCACCCGGACCGTTCCATGCTGTTCAATCTCGCCGTACTGTTCGGCACCCTGGTGGCCATGGAGGGCGTTGGCACGCTGGCTCACAAGTACATCATGCATGGCTGGGGCTGGTGGCTGCACCGTTCGCACCATGAGCCTCAGTTGGGCATGCTCGAAACCAATGACCTGTACCTCGTGGCCCTGGGCCTGATCGCCACGGCACTGGTAGCGCTGGGCAAAAGCGGTTATGCACCCTTGCAGTGGGTGGGCGGTGGGGTTGCAGGGTACGGGGTGCTGTACGTGGTGGCCCATGACGGTTTTTTTCACCGGCACTGGCCGCGCAAGCCTCGGCCGGTCAACCGCTACCTCAAACGCTTGCACCGGGCGCATCGGTTGCACCATGCGGTGAAGGGGCGCACGGGAAGTGTCTCGTTCGGCTTCTTCTATGCGCCCCCATTGAAGGTGTTGAAGCAGCAGCTGCGCAGCAAGCGCAGCCAGCAGTAACTACCTGAACGGGCCTCAATTCACCGTTTCGCCTTCGGGTTGAGCCGCCACATGCCCACGGCTCACCCACCAGCCAAACCCCGCTGCCGTAAAGAACATGATCAGGCTATACAGCGCCGCCGGTACCGCCATGGTCGCGTTGTTCAGCAGCGAAGGGCTCAACGCCAAGGCAATGGCCAAGGTCCCGTTATGGATGCCGATTTCCATGCCAATGGCAATTGCCTGGCGTTTGGGAATATTCAACAGGCGTGGCACCCAGTAGCCCACTGCCAGGCTCAACAGGTTGAACAGCAGCGCCGCCAGGCCCACCACCGGCGCATACTCGACCACGGTCTGCCAGTCCTTGGCCAGGGCCAGGACGATGGTGAAGGCGAGGAACAGCGCGGCCACCAGCTTCATCGGTTTTTCCATGCGCGCGGCGAAAACCGGGGCGAAATGGCGAATCAGCATGCCCAGTGCCACCGGCAGCAGCACAATGGCAAACACCTGCATCACTTTGGCAAACTGCAGCGGAATGGCTTGATCCGAAGCCATGAACCAGCTCAACGACAGGTTCACGAGCAATGGCATGGTCAGGATTGCGATCAGCGAATTGACCGCCGTGAGGGTGATGTTCAGCGCCACATCGCCATGGGCAAGGTGGCTGAACAGGTTGGCCGTGGTGCCGCCTGGCGAGGCTGCCAACAGCATCAGCCCTACTGCAAGGGCCGACTCCAGGCCAAAACCGTTGGCGATCAGGAAGCACACCAGCGGCAGCAGCAGGATCTGGCAGGCCAGGCCCACCATCACCGGTTTGGGGTACTTCACGACGCGTGCGAAGTCCGCCAGGGTCAACGACAACCCAAGGCCGAGCATGATGATGCCCAAGGCTAGCGGCAGAACGGCGGTGAGCAAGGGCGAGGCTGTCATGGGCGGTCTCTTGGGCGAAGGATCTCGAGGAGTGTAGGCAGGCGCGGATTGATAGCTAATCGCAAAGGGCCAGCTATTGGTAACCATTTGTTACCAAGCGCAGCGGCTGGCCAGGCTGCATGCCGCGTTGCAGTAGGCCTGCAGGCGCAGTAGCATTCCTGTTTTTACCAAGGATTAGCCTGTCATGCCGTTCCAGCAAGGTCTGCTTGCCAACCCTGTGCCGGCCCATGCCCGTCACCTGTTCTTCACCCTGCAGTCGCCCGAAGCGTTGCCTGCTGCGCTCGATGCCTTGCTGCCGCAGGTCGATGGCGAACAGCTGCTGCTTGGTGTCGGCGCCCCGCTGGCCAAGGCCCTGGGCCGCGAAGTGCCGGGCCTGCGCGCCTTCCCGCTGCTGGATGCCGCCGTTGAAAACCCGAGCACTCAGCACGCCCTGTGGCTGTGGTTGCGCGGGAACGAGCGCGGCGACCTGCTGCTGCGCGCCAACGCCCTGGAGCAGGCGCTGGCACCGGCCCTGCGCCTGGCGGAAAGCGTTGATGGCTTCCTGCACCGTGGCGGCCATGACCTGACGGGCTACGAAGACGGCACCGAAAACCCGGTGGACGAAGATGCGGTGCAAGCGGCCATTGCCAGCGATGGTTCCAGCTTTGCCGCGTTCCAGCTGTGGAAGCACGACCTGGACTACTTCAAGTCGCTGCCCCAGGCCGACCAGGACAACATTATCGGCCGTCGCCTGAGCGACAACGAAGAGCTCGACGACGCGCCCGAGTCCGCACACGTCAAGCGCACCGCCCAGGAAAGCTTCGAGCCCGAGGCGTTCATGGTGCGTCGCTCGGTCGCCTGGGCCGACCAGCGCGGTGCCGGCCTGGCCTTTGTCGCCCTGGGCCACAGCTTCGATGCATTCGAGGTACAACTGCGGCGCATGAGCGGCCTGGAGGACGGCATCATCGACGGCCTGTACCGCTTCAGCCGGCCACTGACCGGTGGCTATTATTGGTGCCCGCCGATGGGTGACGCGGGTGTCGACCTGAGCCAGCTGCTGCAGGCCTGATCACTAAACATCCAGATACAGAAACACCCGCTGGCGCGGAGCAGAGCGACTAGCCTTGAAAGTTTCCGATTCATGACGGGAGCTTTCCATGTACGCACGTCGTGATGTCCTACGCGCCAGTGCCGCCTTGAGCTTGCTGGCGGCGGCCCCTTGGCTGCATGCCGCCAGCCCGGCCGGCCTGCTGACCCGTAAAGTGCCGTCCACCGGTGAAGCGTTGCCGGTGATCGGTGCCGGTACCTCGGGCAGCTTCGAAGTGGACGCTGGCTCGGCTCAGTACGAGCAGCTCAAAATCGTGCTCAAGTCCTTTTTCGAAGGCGGTGGCCGGGTGATCGATACGTCGCCCAATTATGGTGGCGCCGACAGCATACTCGGCCAGTTGCTCGAGGAGGGTGGCTGGCACCGGCAGTGCTTCATAGCCACCAAAATCGCGGCCAACAGCCGGGCCGAGGCCGAAGCACAGTGGGCCGGCAGCCTGAAGAGCCTGCGTACCGACAAAGTCGACTTGCTGCAAATTCACAATCTGCGTGAGTGGCAGACCCAGCTGCCCTATGCCCGTGAGTTGAAGCAGCAGGGCAAGACCCGTTACGTCGGCATCACCCATTACCTGAACAGTGGCCAGGACGAAGTCGCCCGCATCGTGCGCAGCGAGCCGCTGGACTTCATCCAGATCAACTACTCGGTCAACGCCCCCGACGCAGCCCGCGAACTGCTGCCGCTTTGCCAGGACAAAGGTATTGCGGTGCTGATCAACCGCGCTTTCGACGATGGCCGCCTGTTTGCCCGGGTCAAGGACCAGGCGTTGCCCGGCTGGGCCGCAGAAGCAGGCATCGGCAGCTGGGCGCAGCTGTTTCTGAAGTTTGCCATCAGCCATCCTGCGGTGACCACGGTCATCCCTGCCACCGGCCGGCCCGAACGCCAGCTCGACCAACTCAAGGCCGGGCATGAACCCCTGCTTAGCCAGGCGCAGCAACAGGCGCTGATCAAGCAGTTTGCCTGACACCATGCAAGCGTGGCGGCGGCTCGATCAAGGGCTGAACATCAAGCCCGGCGAAGGGCCGGCGGTCATCGCCGGCTTGCTGCTGTTCTACCTGCTGTTCACCGGCTACTTCATGCTGCGCCCGGTGCGCGAAACCATGGGTATTGCCGGTGGGGTGGACAACCTGCAGTGGCTGTTCACCGGTACCTTCATCGCCACCCTGGCGTGCCTGCCACTGTTCGGCTGGCTGGCGTCCAGGGTGCAACGCAGGCTCATCCTGCCGTGGACCTATGGCTTCTTTGCCAGCAACCTGCTGCTGTTCGCCGCCCTGTTCGCAATTACCCCTGACGACTTGTGGGCGGCCCGGGGCTTCTACATCTGGCTGTCGGTATTCAACCTGCTGACCATCTCCCTGGCCTGGAGCGTGCTTGCTGATCTGTTTTCCACCGCCCAGGGCAAGCGTTTGTTCGGCCTGTTGGCCGCTGGGGCCAGCCTGGGCGGGCTGAGTGGCCCCCTGCTGGGCACCTTGCTGGTGGCGCCGCTGGGCCATGCCGGGCTGCTGGTGCTGGCGGCAGTATTGTTGCTGGGCAGCAGTGGCGCGGCCCTGTTCCTGCAACGCTGGCGAGCACGCCAACCTCTGCCGGGACACCCCCAACGCTCGGGATCGCGACCTTTGGGCGGCAACCCGTTTGCCGGTGCAACCGCCGTACTGTGCTCGCCGTATCTGCTGGGGATCGCGCTGTTCGTCGTGTTGCTGGCCAGCGTCAGCACCTTCTTGTATTTCGAGCAGGCACGCATCGTCAGCGAAACCTTTGCCGATCGCACCCGGCAAACCCAGGTGTTCGGCCTGATCGACACCGTCGTGCAAGCATTGGCCATCCTTACCCAGGTATTTCTCACGGGCCGCCTGGCGCGTCGGTTGGGCGTCGGGGTGTTGCTGGTAGCGGTGCCGCTGGTGATGGCTGTGGGCTTTGTATGGCTGGCGCTGGCCCCGGTGTTCGCGGCGTTCGTGGTGGTCATGGTGGTGCGCCGAGCTGGCGAATACGCACTGGTGCGGCCTGGGCGGGAGATGCTGTTCACTGTGCTGTCGGCCGAGGACAAGTACAAGGCCAAGAACTTCATCGATACGGTGGTCTACCGGGGTGGCGATGCCTTGAGCGGATGGGTCAAGCGGGCACTGGACGTGATGGGCGAGCACCCGCAACTGGCAATGCTGATAGGCGCATTGATTGCCTTGGGCTGGGCAGTGACCGGCGGCTGGCTTGGCCGCCGACAAGCACGCCTGGATAGCCCGCCGCACGACTGACAGGCGCCCCAAATATGGCGTTGTCGCTTATTTAACGCCACCGGTCCGAACCCTTCGCAATAAACCGAATCCCCCGAGGGGGCCGTACTCACAACCTGTGTACGGCAGCGTGCCGTGCACACCCAAGTCATACGAGGTTTCAAGACCATGGCCAACAAAGAAAACAGCCGTACCGGCAATCAACAAGGCAGCCAGGGTGGTAGCAAGAACCCGGGCAACTTCGCCAACGACCGAGAAAAGGCCTCCGAAGCCGGGCGCAAGGGCGGCCAGTCTTCGGGCAGCAACATGCCCCACGATCGCGAGTCGGGCCGCAAGGGCGGCCGCTCGTAAGTGACCTGATGGCAGTGCCGGGGCAACCTGGCACTGCAACGAACCGGGGGTTTGCAATTAGGCAAGGTTGGCTGACAATGGCGGCGCCCCTTGCAGCCACCCGGAATCATCTGCTCCATGATGCTGATCAAGCAATTCCCTGACATTTCGCTGGATGACACGCTCTTCGTCTTCGCCCTTGAGGCCGAGGCGGGCGATGTATTCACCGAGGTACGCACCGTATTCACGGGTATTGGCAAAGTGAATGCTGCCATCGCCCTGACCAAAGCCATTGCGGCGCAACGCCCAAAGCTGATCGTGAACCTGGGCTCGGCGGGCAGCCAGCGCCATGGCAAGGGCGAGGTGGTGTGCTGTAACCGCTTCGTGCAACGCGACATGGACGTGACCCCGCTGGGCTTTGCCCGTTATGAAACACCGCTGTCGGACATACCGGTGGTTCTGGAGCACGGCACCACAATTCCGGGCCTGGCACTGGAAACCTGTGGTAGCGGTGACAACTTCGAGATCAACCATGGCGATGCGCCTTATGACGTGGTCGACATGGAAGCCTATGTGCTGGCGTTGATCGCGCGCGACGAACGCATTCCGTTTGTGTGCCTGAAGTACATTTCCGACGATGCCGGCAGCGAAGCTGCAGATGACTGGGCGGTGCAGGTGCATCTGGCGGCCGAGGCGTTCAAGCGGGTGCTGTTCAACCAGGGGTGATCCGTTCAACGGCCCTTGTCAGGTCTGGGCGGGCTTGTCATGCTGGCGCATGGCCTTGGCGCGTTTTTCCAGGATGAGGTAGGTAATCACGGCCAGCAGCAGCGGTAAGAGGTAGTACAACGTGCGATAGCCGAGCAGGGCAGCGACCAGCGTGCCTTGGGCCATTTGCCCGTGCAGCAAGGCCAGGAAAACCGCCTCCAGCACCCCCAGCCCGGCCGGGATATGTGCGACCACACCTGCCACGCAACTGATCAGCAGAATGCCCAGTATCGACGGGTAGAACGCTTCCCCCGGCAGCAACCAGAAGATCAGTAACGCCATCAGCGCCCAGTTGCTGGCACCCAGTACCACTTGGTACAGCGCCAGGCGCAGTGAAGGTAAAGTCACTTCGTGGTTGCGCCAGCGCCACGTGCGCTTTTTGGCAAAACCGCAGGCCAGCAGGTAGCTCACGGCAATACCGAGTAACAGCACACCGATCAGGCGCAGGCCGGTGGCACCCACCGCCCAGTTGCTGGGCAGCTCGACCAGGCCCAGGGCGAACACCGTGCCGGCCAGCAACATGTAGCCCATCCAGTTGGTCAGCAGGCCCAGGGTGAGAATGCGTGTGATGGTGGGCGTGTCCAGCCCCAGGCGGCTGTAAAGCCGGTAACGCAGGGCAACACCGCCCACCCAGGTCGTGAAATTGAGGTTGAATGCATAGCACACGAAAGCGATTGGCAGCACTTGCCGAACCGGCAAATGATGACCAGTGTAGGCCCGTGCCAGCAGGTCGTAACTGGTGAATGTCAGGTAGCTGCACAGCGCTATTGCAAGGCCGATGACCAAGGTGCCGGGTTTGTACGCCAGCAACGATTGGCGCACTTCGTTCCAGTCCAGGTTGCGTGCCAGCAGATAAAGCAGCACGGGTACCAGAATCAGGAACGCCATCGTCAACACGCGTTTGCCCCGGGCTTGCCAGTTTGTGCGCGGCATCAGGTATTGCCCTCGTGCAGGTCTGCCTGGGCCGCGACTTCCGGCTGTACCGAGCGCAAACGCTGGCGGTGTGCCGGGAACCAGCCGGCAATGCGCGGGAAATGCCGAATCACGTGAAAACACACGAAGATCAACGGCGCCCGCCACCAGTAACCGCGAATCATGCGTTCCAGCGTGACCGGCTTGCACTGGTCGCAGGCCAAAGCCTGCAGATGCCGGTTGAGTTGCTGGTTGAACGCGCGGTCCCGGATGAACAGGTTGGCTTCCAGGTTGAACGACAGGCTCAAAGGATCGAGGTTGCTGGAGCCAACGGTGGCCCACTCGTCATCCACCAGCGCCACCTTGCCATGCAAAGGACGCTGGCAGTATTCGTGAATGGCCACGCCGTCGCGTAGCAGGTAGTTGTACAACAGCCGCGAGAGTGCCCGGACCCAGCGCATGTCGGGCTGGCCCTGCAGAATCAGCCGCACATCCACGCCACGTCGGGCCGCATTGCGCAGCTCACGCATCAGCCGGTAGCCCGGGAAAAAGTAAGCGTTGGCGACCACGATGCGCTGCCTGGCACCACGAAATGCCTCCAGGTAATGGTTTTCTATATCGGTACTGCGCAGCCCGTTGTCGCGTTCCACCAGCACGGCGCTGCTGGCCCCGGCGGGCTCGGTAACGGGCCGGACCGCGCTGGGCGGTTGCAACACCGTAGACATCAGGCGTTTGCTGGCCGCGTGCACCTGCGCCACCACCGGGCCGGCCACCTCCACGGCGTAGTCCTGCTTGGCCATGGCGCCAAAGTCGCTCAGGTGGTCGGCGCCATAGTTGATGCCGCCGATGAAGGCTCGCTCTCCGTCAATGACCACGATCTTGCGGTGCAGGCGCCGAAACAGGTTGGTTCGCAGACCTACCAGGCGCGGCTGCGGGTCGAATGCATGGAGACTGACTCCCGCATCGGTCATGGCGGATATGAAGGCCGTTGGCAGATCGGCGGTGCCGTAACCATCCACCACCACCTCCACACGCACTCCGCGCCGGGCCGCTTCGATCAATACCTGTTGCAGTTGCTGGCCGACCTTGTCGTCAAAGATGATGAAGGTCTCAAGCAGTATTTCTTCTCGCGCCTGGGCCATCGCCTTGAACACACAGGGGTAATACTGCTCGCCATTGATCAGCAACTGCACGTTGTTGCCGTCTACCCAAGGTCGGTTCACAGGTTGATCTCCGCAGCCAATGGGGCATGGTCGGACAGATGCGACCACGGGTAGTTCGACAACACCTGGGCATTGCCCGGCATTGCATTGCGCAAGTAGATGCGGTCCAGCCGCAACAGCGGCAGGCGCGCAGGAAAGCTGCGCGCCGGGGAGCCAAAATGCTCGCCGAAGGCTTCTATCAAGTGTTCGCACAGCACGGCGTCGGCCTTCAGCCGCCAGTCGTTGAAGTCGCCGGCAATGATGACGGGCGCCTTTGGCGGCAAGCTGGTCAGCAGGTCCAGCAGCAGCTTTACCTGGCTTTGCCGGTGGGCCTCACGCAAGCCCAGGTGCACGCATATGGCATGCATCTGTTCGTGGCCCGGCACCTCCAGCTGGCAATGAAGCAGCCCGCGCTGCTCGTTGCCTTGCACCGAAACGTCCAGGTTGTTGTAGCTACGGATGGGGAACTTCGACAACAACGCATTGCCGTGATCGCCATGGGGGTATACGGCATTGCGGCCATAGGCGAACTGCGGCCACATGCTGTCGGCGAGAAACTCGTACTGGGGCGCTTCTGGCCAGGCGGGGTGGCGCAGGGCATGTCGTTCATGGCTACCGTGCACTTCCTGCAAAAACACCAGGTCGGCGCCGGTGGCGCGCACGGCTTCGCGCAGCTCCGGCAAGATGAAGCGCCGGTTGAAAAAGGTGAAACCCTTGTGCACGTTCAGCGTCAGCACATTGAGCCGGCGTACCGCGGTGACCTTGTCGATGATGCGGTTTGGGGCGGGCAGGGTCCTGTTCACAAGGCCCCCTCCATTCGGTTGCTTTGAACGTGCGACCGGTGCAGATCACTTGGGGTTCAGCATGCATGACCAACGGAAACGTTGATGT
Organism: Pseudomonas sp. LLC-1; assembly: GCF_002992185.1. Lineage (NCBI taxonomy): Bacteria > Pseudomonadati > Pseudomonadota > Gammaproteobacteria > Pseudomonadales > Pseudomonadaceae > Pseudomonas > Pseudomonas sp. LLC-1. Next base: position 175,421 of record NZ_LUVY01000020.1, read on the forward strand.
CGGGTTGAACTTTGCGGCGGCTTGCGTTTCCACCGCATACCCGCCAGACCAAGGAATGACCTGCCTACCCTGGAGGCAAACATGGCACGACACATCATCCATTTCACCGGGCCGATCAACTCGTCAACCTGTGGCAACCTCATCAATACCTGTTCGCGGGCATTGCAACAGGGTGCCGAAGTGCTGCAGTTGAACATCGCCACCATGGGGGGCGAGTGCAGCTACGGGTTTACCCTGTACAACTTCCTGCGGGCGCTGCCGGTGGAGGTGCATACGCACAACCTGGGCACGGTGGAGTCGATGGGCAACATCCTGTTCCTGGCTGGTGAGTGGCGCACGGCCTGCAGTTTCAGCAAGTTTCTGTTCCATCCGTTTCATTGGACCTTGCATGGTGCGGTGGACCACTCGCGGATGGCCGAGTATGCAATGAGCCTGGATTATGATTTGCAGCTGTATGCGCAGATTGTCGCCGAACGGACTGCGGGGGCGGCCGAAGTGCTGGATGTGCCACGGTATCTGATGGCGAACCCGCGAATACTGGAGCCACGGGAAGCGCTGGAAAACGGGATGATCCATGCCATTGATGAAATGCCGATCGAGCGGGATGCGGTTCAGTGGAGTGTGCATGCCTGACAAGCCAATTCTCCAAGGCATGTACGCCACGCAAACTTCTTGGCTCCGTGTATTTCGTGCCACTGGTCAGTCGGTGAGAAATACATTGAGCAGAGCCCGTGTTCAGCGCCTCGTAACTTAGGCATGGCGCGAATCCATGCAATTCGCCAATCCCTCGCAAGGAGAAACGACATGGCACAGGACCAAGCGCAAACACGCCAGCGTGGTGGCAGCAAAGAAACCAATCCAGGTAATTTCGCCAATGACCGGGAGCGTGCTTCCCGCGCCGGGCAGAAGGGTGGCCAGGCTTCTGGCGGCAATTTTGCCAATGATCGCCAACGGGCGTCGGAAGCGGGCCGCAAAGGCGGGCAGAACAGTCACGGGGGCGGCCGCAGCCAGTGATTGAGCGGGCCGGGTGTCGGGTTGCGGGCTGCAATTGTTCGACAAAATTTTGAATTATCTGGCCCTGCCCGAATCAATCAGGTTGTCATCCATGGAGAAGAGGAGGCCCCCTGCGATGCCTAGCCCACAACTGTACATCATCGATTACCAACTGCATGGCCAGCCGCGCAGTTTCATCATTCGTCTGGAGCGGTTGGACAATGCCGAGGCCTGGCATTGGGCAAGTTGCGATGCGGGCATCGGCATCATTCCCAAGTTCGGGCGCGAGAAGATCAGGAAGATCAGCCGGCCCATGGCCGAGCGCTACGGGATTACCGCCGTGACGTGGCGGATTTCAGGGAGCAAGCCGAACCAGTCGGTGGGGGATCCAGCGGCAATGCGATGATGCCACACGTGACGCTGCCGGCCACTTCGCGGTTGAACCCGTGAAGTGGCCGGCGAGGTCAAGCCATCACTCGGGCTGCTTCAGCACCAGGGTCAGGATGTCATAACTGGCCACCAGTTCACCCAGCTGGTTAGTGACTTCCACATCCCACGCCACCACACCCTGCGGCTGGCCCAACGGGCTGGTCTTGCCTTGGTCGATCTTGCGCTTGCAGGTCAAGCGCGCCTGGATGGTGTCGCCGATACCCACCGGGTTGATGAAGCGCAGGGTGTCCAGGCCATAGTTGGCCAACACCGGCCCGGCACCTGGCGACACGAACAGGCCGGCTGCCGCCGACAGCACGAAGTAGCCATGGGCAATGCGCTTGCCAAACTGCGATTCCTTGGCCGCGATTTCGTCGAAATGCATGTAGAAGTGGTCACCCGACAGGCAGCCGAAGTTGACCAGGTCGGCTTCGGTCACCGTGCGGCGGGGGGTCAGCAGCGACTCGCCGATGCGCAGTTGCTGGAAGTAGCGGCGGAACGGGTGGACTTCGGTTTCGATCACTTCGCCACCGCGTACGTATTCGCCGGTGACTGCCGTGAGCATGCTCGGCGAGCCCTGGACAGCGGCACGCTGCAGGTAGTGCTTGACCGCACGCAGGCCACCCAGCTCTTCACCGCCACCGGCCCGGCCAGGGCCGCCGTGCTTGAGTTGCGGCAGTGGCGAGCCGTGGCCGGTGGACTCCTTCGCGGCCTCGCTGTCGAGCACCAGCAGGCGACCATGCCAGGCAGCCGCCACCGGAATGGCCTTGGCAGCCACGCGACGGTCGGCGGTGACCAGGGTTGCCACCAGGCTGCCTTTGCCCCGTGCGGCCAGCGCCAAGGCTTCGTCAAGGTCATCGTAAGCCATCAGCGTGCTGACCGGGCCGAACGCTTCGATGTCGTGGGCGCCGCCTTCGGCGTGCGGGTCGCGGGCTTGCAGCAGGGTCGGGGCGAAGAACGCCCCCTCGGCCACACCTTCGCCGCGCGGGGCAAAGCCATCGCTGGCGCCGAACAGCTGGTCACAGCTTTGCAGCAGGCTGCGCACCCGCTCGGCCACGTCGTGCTGCTGGTCATGGGAGGCCAGGGCACCCATGCGCACGCCTTCCAGCGAGGGGTCGCCAACCACGACTTTGCTCAGGCGCTCGCGCAAGCGTGTGGCAACGGCATCGATGTGCCTGGCCGGCACAATGGCCCGGCGGATGGCCGTGCATTTCTGCCCGGCCTTGGTGGTCATTTCACGCACCACCTCCTTGATATACAGATCGAACTCTTCGCTGTCCGGGCTTACGTCCGGCCCGAGGATGGCACAGTTCAGCGAGTCCGCCTCTGCGGTGAAAGGTACCGAATTACGTATCAGGTTCGGCGTGACGCGCAATTTGGCAGCGGTATCGGCAGAGCCGGTGAAGGTCACCACATCCTGACCTTGCAGGCGGTCGAGCAAGTCGCCAGTGCTGCCGATCACCAGTTGCAGGCTACCCTCCGGCAGCAGGCCGGAGGCGTTCATCAGGCGTACGACGGCTTCGGTCAGGTAGCTGGTGGAGGTCGCAGGCTTGACGATACAAGGCATGCCGGACAGGAAGGTCGGCGCGAATTTTTCCAGCATGCCCCAGATGGGGAAGTTGAACGCGTTGATGTGCACCGCAACGCCTGCACGCGGCACCAGGATGTGGCTGCCGGCGAAATGGCCTTGTTTGCCCAGCGCAATGGCAGGGCCTTCGTGCACCAGGTTGCCCGACGGCAACTCACGGCTGCCAATGCCCGCGTACGAGAACAACGTGGCGTTACCGCCCTCGATGTCGATCCAGCTGTCGGCACGGGTAGCGCCGCTGTGGTGGGACAGGGCGTAAAGCTGTTCTTTGCGTTCGGCCAGGTACAAGGCCAGGGCTTTGAGGCGCTGGGCGCGTTGCTGGAAGTCCATGGCCATCAAGCTGGCAAGGCCACTGGCTCGGGCGTAGTCCACGGCTTCGGCGAAGTCCGGGCGCTCTTCATGGCTGAAGGCAAGCACATGGCCGTCGAGGGCACTGCGCAGGGCCTGAGCGCCATGCTGGCCCAGCCAACGGCCGGCAATGAAGCTTTGCAGGGTAGGGGCGGCAGACATGCTGTTCTCCATGCTGTTCAAATGTAGGGGCGCGCTGTTACCACAGCGCCAGGGTGTAGCCGATGATCAGGCGGTTTTCGTCCACGGCATTGGTCAGGCCGTTGCCGGAACGGAAAGTGACATTGCGCCAGCGCAGGCTCACGTCTTTGAACGGGCCGCTCTGGATGACGTAGGTGATGTCGGTGTCGCGTTCGCGCTCGCGGCCATTGCTGACGGTGGCGGTTTCGGCGTGGCGGCCGTCGGTGTAGCGGGTCATGAAACTCAGCCCGGGGATGCCCATCGCCACAAAGTCGTAGTCATAGCGCACTTGCCATGAGTCCAGCCCGGCACGGGTGAAGGTGTTGTAGGTGACCAGGTTGACCGTAAAAGGGTCGCCGCCGTTGACGAACGGGAAAGCGCTGTCGCCGGACATCTGCTGCCAGGTGGCGGTGAACTTGTGCGCCCGCACGCCGAGGGTGAACATGGCGTTGAAGTTGCGGTTGTCGATGTTGCCGGCACGCTCGGCGCCGTCGTTGCGGCTGTCGAAGTAGCGCAGGTCGCTGCGCAGGCTCACACCTTCGCTCAATGGGCGGGTATCGATCAGGCCCACGAACTGCTGGCGGTAGATGTCTTCGAGCTTGGCGTAGTAGTAGCTGACGCTGGTTTGCGGGGTGATGGCATAGCTGCCACCGCCGAAGTCCAGGTGGTCGCTGGTAGCAGCGCCGTAGCCAATGTCGTCCCGGCCCGAGGAATCGCGCAGGTTGGCCTTGGTCAGGCGGCCGGCGTTGAAGGTGAGGCCATCAAGGTCCTGGCTGGTCAACAGGCCACCCTGGAAGGTGGACGCCAACAGGCGGGTGTCGTTGTAGACCACCACCGGCAAGATGGGTTGCAGTGTGCCCAGGCGCAGTGTGCTCTTGGACACGCGCACCTTGCCGGTCAGGCCCAGTTCGCTGTAGTCATCGACCGGCTCATGGCTGTTCGGGCCAAAGGGCAGCAGGCCGGTGTTGCGGCGGTCGCGACTGGAGTCGAGCTTGATACCCAGCTGGCCCATGGCATCGACGCCAAAACCGACCGGGCCTTCGGTAAAGCCCGACTCCAGCTTGGCGGTAACGCCCTGGCCCCATTCCTCGGCCTTGGCCTGCGGGGCATTGCTTTGGCGGAAGTCGCGGTTGATGTAGTGGTTACGCAGCTCCAGCCGCGCGTGGCTGTCGCTGATGAAGTCTGCCATCGCTGGCAATGGCAGTGCGAGGGTGGCCAGCCAGGCAGCTGACATGAAGTGCGTGCGGTTCATTGTTGTTGTTTTACCCGACATGATTGTTCGTCCTTGAAGTCAGTGCTTGCTGGCGCCGGCGGCGCCGATACCGGTCATGGAGCGGATGAACTGGGCCAGGTAGCGGCCACGCTCTTCAGTGGCACGCTCGGAGCTGTCGGTGACCGAGAACACCCAGGCGCTGAGGAACGCCAGGCTCATGGAGAACAACGCCGGGTTGCTGTAAGGGAACAATGCTGTTTCGTTGTGCAGCACGTTGACCCACACCGCCGGGCCAAGCACCACCAGCAGCACGGCCGAAACCAGGCCAGCCATGCTGCCGCATACCGCGCCACGGGTGGTCAGCCCCTTCCAGAACATCGAGAGCAGCAGCACCGGGAAATTGACCGAGGCCGCCACTGCCAGTACCAGGCCGGAGAGGAAGGCGATGTTCTGCGACTCGAACAGCAGGCCGAGGATCACCGCCAGCAGGCCGATCAGCAGGGTGGCGATACGCGACACACGCATTTCTTCCTGCTCGGTGGCCTTGCCTTGACGGAACACGCAGGCGTACAGATCGTGGGACACGGCCGATGCGCCAGATAGCGCAAGGCCAGCTACCACGGCAAGGATGGTGGCGAAGGCCACGGCAGAGATGAAACCAAGGAACAGGTTGCCGCCCACGGCCTGGGCCAGGTGCACGGCGACCATGTTGCCGCCGCCGATGATGGCGCCGGTGGCATCGCGGTAGGACGGCTCGGTACCGACCATGACGATGGCGCCAAAGCCAATGACGATCAGCAGCAGGTAGAAGTAGCCGATAAAGCCGGTGGCATAGAACACGCTCTTGCGTGCTTCCTTGGCGTCGCTCACGGTGAAGAAGCGCATCAGGATATGCGGCAGGCCAGCGGTGCCGAACATCATGCCCAGGCCAAGGGAAATGGCATCAATCGGGTTGGACAGCAAGCCACCCGGCGCCATGATCGCCTGCCCCTTGGCATGCACGGCCACGGCGCTGGCGAACATGGCTTCGGTGCTGAAGCCAAAATGCTTGAGCACCATGAAGGCCATGAAGCTGGTGCCCGACAGCAGCATGACGGCCTTGATGATCTGCACCCAGGTGGTGGCGAGCATGCCGCCGAAGGTGACGTAGGCCACCATCAACACGCCGACCAGCATGACCGCGTACAGGTAGCTGATGCCGAACAGCAGCTCGATCAGCTTGCCGGCGCCGACCATCTGCGCGACCAGATACATCAATGCAACGACCAAGGTGCCGAACGCCGAAGTGAGGCGCACCGGCGTTTGTGCCAGGCGGTAGCTGACCACGTCGGCGAACGTGTACTTGCCAAGGTTACGCAGGCGCTCGGCGATCAGGAACAGGATGATTGGCCAGCCGGCCAGCACGCCAAGGGCATACAGCAGGCCGTCGTAGCCGTTCATGAACATCATGGCCGAGATGCCCAGGAAGGAAGCGGCACTGATCATGTCGCCAGCGATCGCCAGGCCGTTCTGCATGCCGGTCAGTCCCCCGCCGGCGGTATAGAAGTCGCTGGCCGAGCGGGTGCGCAGGGCAGCCCAGCGGGTGACCAGCAGGGTGAAGCAGACGAACACCATGAACATCGAGATGGCTGTCCAGTTCATTGTGCGCACTCCTGCTTGACCTTTTCGTTGAGCGGGTCGAGCACGTTGTTGGCGCGGTGCACGTAGATGCCGGTCAGGGCGAAGGACAGCAGCACCATCAGCACACCCACCAGCATGCCCACGGTGGTCACGCCGCCGCTGAGGGACTGGCCGAGGGTGCTGGGCGAAAACGCCACCAGCAGGACGAAGCCGTAGTAGATCACCAGCATGGCCAGGGTCAGGCTGCCGTTTAGGCGGCGTTTGCGCCGTACCAGGTGCTGGAAGTCGGGGTGGTTGGCGATGCTTTCTATGCGTTCGGGTGTCATGGGTTGCGATCTCTGGGTGTTGTAATTGTTTTGTTGAGGTCACGCGGGTGTTGCGGTGTCGCTGATGGCCTCTTCGCGGGCTTGCCCGCTCCCACAGGTATGGCGTTGCTCTACGCCTTTGTGCGGTCCCTGTGGGAGCGGGCGCGCCCGCGAAGCAGGCGATGCGGCCTTAGAGCTGGTCGAAATCGAGGACCACTTTGTCGCTCACCGGGTAGGTCTGGCACGACAGCACATACCCGGCCGCCACTTCGTAGTCTTCCAGTGCGTGGTTGCTGTCCATTTCCACTTCGCCTTCGATCACCCGGCACTTGCAGGTAGAGCACACGCCGGCCTTGCAGGAGTAGGGCAGCTCGGCGCCGATGGCATTGCCGGCGTCCAGCACGTTCTGGGTGTTGCGTGGCAAGTCGAAGGTGAGCGCGCGTCCGTCGCTGATCACGGTGATGTGGCTGAGCGCTGCGTCCACCTGGCGCGCCGCTTCGCGGGCTTCACGTCGTGCTTCGTTACCGGCAGCGGCGAACAGCTCGAAATGGATGCGCTCCTTGCCCAGGCCGTTGGCCTGCAAGCTGTCGCGTACGGTCTCGGTCATCGCCTGGGGGCCGCAGATGAAGGCCGCGTCCAGGCCTGGAACGTCCAGCCAGCGCGAAAACAGCTGGCCGCACTTGTCCGCGTCGATGCGACCGTTGTACAGGTCGACATCCTGCTGCTCGCGGCTGAATACGAAAATCAGGTTCAGGCGGTCGAGGTACCGGTTTTTAAGGTCTTCGAGCTTGTCGCGAAACAGCGCGCCAGAGCTGGAACGGTTGCCGTACAGCAAGGTGAAGCGGCTGTGCGGTTCACTGTCCAGGGTGGTGCCAATGATCGACAGGATCGGGGTAATGCCGCTGCCGGCGGCCACGCCCAGGTAATTGCCGTGGCGGGCAGGGTCCAGCGGCACGAAGAAGCTGCCCGATGGCGGCATCACGTCCAGTTGCTGGCCGGCTTTGAGCGCATCATTGGCAAACGCCGAGAAACGCCCGCCTGGCACGCGCTTTACGGCCACGCGCAGCTCACCGTCCTGGACAGCGCTGCAGATGGAGTAGGAGCGGCGAACCTCTTCGTTGTCCAGCTGGGTACGCATGACCAGGTACTGGCCCTGGGTGAAACGAAACTGTGCTTGCAGGTGCTCGGGCACGTCGAAAGCAATCGACACCGCGTCACGGGTCTCGTTGCGCACTTGCTTGATGGTCAGGCTGTGAAACTGGCTCATGGCATTCTCCACGGCTCAAATGCATTTGAAATAGTCGAACGGCTCCAGGCACTCGCGGCAGCGGTACAGGGCCTTGCACGCGGTGGAGCCGAACTGGCTGAGCAATTCGGTATGGGCGCTGCCGCATTGTGGGCAGCACACTTGGGGCACTTCGCCCAGCAGGCTTCGCTTGCTGGCGCTGCCTTGGGGGGGCGCAATGCCGTAAGCCCGCAGGCGCTCGCGGCCCAGTTCGCTGATCCAGTCAGTGCTCCACGCCGGGGTCAGCCGGCGCTCAAGGTCTGGCGCGGCAAAACCCGCCTGTTCCAGCGCCTGGCGGATATCATCTTCGATCACCTCGGTGGCCGGGCAACCGGAGTAGGTCGGGGTAACCACCAGGTGCAGGTGGCCGGCGCGCCAGTCGAGGTCGCGAACGATCCCCAGGTCGACCACGCTGACCACAGGCACTTCCGGGTCCATGACCTGGCCAAGCACCGCCCATGCCCGGGCCAGGTCGTCACCGTGCTGCGCCCGCGCACCCCGGTCGCCGGCAATCAGCTCACCAGGTTGCATCGGGGTAGGCCCTTGGCAGGAACTGCATTTCGGCCAGCAGCAGGCCCAGGTGCTCGGTGTGCAAGCCTTTGCGACCGTCCAGGTAGAAGTGGCTGGCAGCCTTTGGCAGCGGCAGGTCGACCGAGGCGAAGGTTTCGCTCACCTGCTTGAGCCAGGCAGCACCCACGGCACCGGGGTCGGCAGCGATACCCGCTTTGGCCAGCTGCACTTCATTGTCGCTGCCGGCCGTCAGCTCGACCGTGAAACGCCACAGTGCCGCAATGGCGGCAAGCATGCGCTGGCGGCTTTCCTCCGTGCCGCCACCCAAACGCTGTACCCACTCACTGGAGCGGCGCAGGTGGTAGGTGACTTCCTTCAAGGCCTTGGCGGCGATACCGGCGATACGTTCATCGCTGGAGCCAGCCAACCCCTGCAGCAGGGCGAAGTGCCAGGCGTCGTAGAGGAACTGCTTGGTCATGGTCACGGCGTAGTCGCCGTTAGGTTGCTCGACCAGCAGCAGGTTGCGGTAGGCTCGCTCGTCACGGCGGAAGGCCAGGGCATCGGCGTCGCGGCCGTCATCCAGCAGCTCGGCGGCATACTCCAGCCAGTTGCGCGCCTGGCCGACCAGGTCGAGGCCGACGTTCATCAGGGCCAGTTCTTCTTCGATGGCCGGGGCGTGGCCACACCACTCGCAAAGGCGCTGGCCTTGTACCAGGGCACTGTCGCCAAGCAGTAGCAGGTAGGGGATAAGGGCTTCGTTGTGCATGGCCAACCTCACATGTGTCCGACTTCGTCGGGCAGTTCGTAGAAGCTGGCATGGCGGTAGACCTTGTCGTCCGAAGGGGCGAACAGCGGGTCTTTCTCGTCGGGGGACGACGCGGTGATCAGCGCCGAGGGCACCACCCACAGGCTGACGCCTTCGCTGCGACGGGTGTACAGCTCGCGGGCGTTCTCGATGGCCATGGCGGCATCGGCGGCGTGCACACTGCCGACGTGCTTGTGGTTAAGGCCGTGCTTGCTGCGCACGAACACTTCGTAGAGGGTCCAGACAGACATTTTCGATCTCCGCATCAATCGCCGCTCAGGCGGCGTTCTTGTTCTGTTGCTTGCGCGCGTAGGCCACGGCGGCCTCGCGTACCCAGGCACCGTCCTCGATGGCCTTGCGCCGGGTGGCGACACGTTCCTGGTTGCACGGGCCATTGCCCTTGATCACTTCGTAGAACTCGTCCCACTGGATTTCGCCAAAGTCGTAGTGACCGCGTTCGGCGTTCCACTTCAGCTCAGGGTCGGGGGCAGTGCAGCCGAGCAGTTCGAGCTGCGGCACGGTCTGGTCGATGAAGCGCTGGCGCAGCTCATCATTGGTCTGGCGCTTGATCTTCCAGGCCATGGACTGGGCGCTGTTCGGGGAATGTTCGTCGCTTGGGCCGAACATCATCAGCGAGGGCCACCACAGGCGGTTGATGGCGTCCTGCACCATGTCGCGCTGGGCCTGGGTACCGTGGCGCATCATGGTCAGGAGAATTTCGTAGCCCTGGCGCTGGTGGAAGCTTTCTTCCTTGCAGATACGGATCATCGCGCGGGAGTAGGGGCCGTAGGAGGTGCGCTGCAAGACCACCTGGTTGACGATGGCGGCGCCATCCACCAGCCAGCCCACTGCGCCCATGTCGGCCCAGCTGAGCGTGGGGTAGTTGAAGATGCTCGAATACTTGGCCTTGCCGCTGTGCAGCTTGGCGATTTCTTCATCGCGGTCGGCGCCCAGGGTTTCCATGGCGCTGTACAGGTAGAGGCCGTGGCCGGCTTCGTCCTGGATCTTGGCCATCAGTTGCAGCTTGCGCTTGAGGCTGGGGGCGCGGGTGACCCAGTTGCCTTCGGGCAACATGCCGACGATTTCCGAATGGGCGTGCTGGGAGATCTGCCGGATCAAGGTCTGGCGGTAGGCCTCGGGCATCCAGTTCTTGGCTTCGATCTTGATTTCAGCGTCGATCTTTTCCTGGAAGTTGCGCTCTTCGGGCGACATCTCTTCCAGCGACTTGACGCGCTTGACTCCGGTTTCCACTAGCTGTGCGTACATGTGCTGCGACTCCTGCTAAGGCATGAGTCATTTGTAAGCGATACAAAACATAACGTCAAACTGTTTTGTGTGTATCAAATAAGATTTGTGTATCGCTTTCAGGCCCCGTCGCGGGCAAAACCGTCCCCCGAAGGGATCTCGCAGCCCCTGTAAGGGCTTGCAACACGCAAAAAAAAGCCCCGGACTGAGCCGGGGCCGAAAAGGCAGCCGAATGAATCAGCTGGCCAACCGTTTATCAAACACGTGGCAGGCCTTGCCCTCGGAGCGCTTGAGCGTGCCGCAAGGCTGCAGGTGCACCTGGGTGCTGATGCCAATGTAGGTCTTGATCTGCTTGCTCAGCTCACCGATCACCTGCTTGCGCTGGCCGTCATCAAGGTGCTGGCACTCCCCGCGCAACTCCACGTGCACCTCGACACTGTCCAGGTTTCCATTACGATACAGATGTATCTCATAAAGCTCTGAGAGTTGTTTTATTTTAAGCACCTGCTCCTCGATTTGGGTCGGGAACACGTTGACCCCCCGAATGATCAGCATGTCGTCGCTGCGACCGGTAATCTTGCCGATCCGCCGCATAGGGCGAGCGGTGCCCGGTAGCAGCCGTGTGAGGTCGCGGGTGCGGTAGCGCACCATCGGCAACGCCTCTTTGCTCAGCGAGGTGAACACCAGCTCGCCGAGCTGGCCGTCTGGCAGCACTGCGCCGGTGACCGGGTCGATGATCTCGGGGTAGAAGTGGTCCTCCCAGATGGTTGGGCCGTCCTTGGTTTCGATGCATTCCATCGCCACCCCAGGGCCCATGATTTCCGACAGGCCATAGATGTCGAGGGCATTGATGCCCAGCCGCCCTTCGATGGAGCGGCGCAGCTCGTCGGTCCAGGGTTCAGCACCGAAAATGCCCAGCCGCAGCTTGAGGTCGTGCGGGTCGATGCCCTGGCGCTCGATCTCGTCAGCCAGGTTGAGCATGTAGGAGGGGGTGACCATGATGATGTCAGGCTGGAAGTCACGAATCAGCTGCACCTGCTTCTCGGTCTGGCCGCCAGACATCGGGATTACCGTGCAGCCCAGGCGCTCGGCGCCGTAATGCGCGCCAAGGCCGCCCGTGAAAAGCCCATAGCCGTAGGAAACGTGCACCTTGTCACCTTTACGCCCTCCGGCCGCGCGGATCGAGCGGGCGACGACATTAGCCCAGGTGTCGATGTCATTCTGCGTATAGCCAACCACCGTCGGCTTGCCTGTAGTGCCGCTTGAGGCGTGCAGGCGCACCACCTCTTCCTGAGGCACGGCGAACATCCCGTAGGGGTAGTTGTCACGCAGGTCGTTCTTGCCGGTGAAGGGGAACTTCGCCAGGTCTTCAAGGCTTTTGAGGTCGTCGGGGTGGGCGCCGCACTCGGCAAAGCGCTTGCGGTACAGCGGCACATTGTCGTAGGCGTGCTTCAGGCTCCAGCGCAGCCGCTCCAGCTGGTGCTGACGCAGGGCATCGACGCTGGCGGTTTCCATCGGGTCCAGCAGGGCACGATCGGCATCATGGTACATGTTCATGGCTTCACTCGAATTGTTCTTGTACGCCGCGCGGCACCGGTTGCAGGCCGTGCGGTGAGTGTCATGAGCGCAGCATATACGGCTGCGTTCGGTTGGGTAACAGGCAGATGGTCTGATCCGCTCAGAGGCGCTCGATGACCATCGCAATGCCCTGGCCAACGCCGATGCACATGGTGCACAGGGCGTAGCGGCCGGCGGTTTCTTCCAGCTCATGCAAGGCAGTGGTCACCAGGCGTGCACCGCTCATGCCCAGTGGGTGACCCAGGGCAATGGCACCGCCGTTGCGGTTCACCCTCGGGTCATCATCGGCCAGGCCCAGTTCGCGCAACACCGCCAGGCCCTGGGCCGCAAAGGCCTCGTTAAGCTCGATGACGTCGAGGTCGGCCAGCGACAAACCCGTCAATTCCAGCACCTTGCGGGTTGCCGGTACCGGACCGATACCCATCAGCCGGGGCTCGACCCCGGCCACGGCCATGCCGACGATACGGCCGCGCGCCTTGAGGCCGTGTTGGCGGGCAGCCGCGCTACTGGCCAGCAGCAGGGCGCAGGCGCCGTCGTTGACCCCGGAGGCGTTGCCCGCTGTTACGCTGCCACCTTCACGGAAAGGCGTCCCGAGCCGGGCCAGTTGCTCAAGCGTGGTATCGCCACGTGGGTGCTCGTCGTGCTCGATCACTTTGGGCGGGCCTTTGCGCTGCGGGATTTCGACCGGCACGATTTCCCGGGCCAGGCGGCCGCGGGCCTGAGCTTGCGCTGCCTTGTGCTGGCTACGCAGGGCGAAAGCATCCTGGTCGGTGCGCGAAATACCGAACTGTTCCGCCACATTCTCGGCCGTTTCCGGCATCGAATCGGTACCGTAGGCAGCTTTCATGAGCGGGTTGACGAAACGCCAGCCGATGGTGGTGTCGAACAGCTCGGCGGCACGACCGAATGCCTGATCTGACTTGCCCATCACAAATGGCGCACGGGACATTGATTCCACGCCACCCGCCAGCATCAGCCCAGCTTCACCACAGCGCAGGGCGCGGGCTGCATTGCCGATGGCATCCAGGCCGGAACCGCACAGGCGGTTGATGGTGGTCCCAGGCACTTCGAGTGGCAGCCCGGCCAACAGGCTGGCCATGTGCGCCACGTTGCGGTTGTCTTCACCGGCCTGGTTGGCGCACCCGAGCATGACGTCATCGACGGCTTTCCAGTCCAGTTCGGGGTGACGCTGAATTAACGCCTTGAGCGGGATTGCGGCGAGGTCATCGGCCCGCACGCCGCTCAAGGCGCCGGCGTAGCGGCCAATAGGGGTGCGCACGGCGTCGATGATCAAGGCATCGGGCAGAGTGTGTTCATTCATCTTGCGTCTCCTGCGCCAGCACGGTGCCGCGCACTTTGTAGGATTTGCCATGGAACATCGCCACCAGCTCACCGCGCTGGTTATCGATGCGCACGTCGTACAGGCCGGTACGGCCCTTGCGGCTGACCTCGCTGGCGCGGGCGGTGAGCACGTCATCGCGCAACGCCGGAGCCAGGTAGTCGATGCTGCAGCCCAGCGCCACGGTGGCCTCATCGTAGCTGTTACAGGCGAAGGCAAATGCCGAGTCGGCCAGCGCGAACAGGAAGCCGCCATGGCAGGTGCCATGACCCTGGATCATGTCGGCACGAACCGGCATGCGCAGGCTGGCGCTGCCTGGGCCGGCATCCAGCAGGGTGATGCCCAGGCTCTGGGTGGCTTGGTCGCGGGCGTACATGGCGTCGGCACAGGCGTGTGCCAGTTCCACTTCAGTCATGCAGGGTGCCTCCTTTGGCTTCGCAGCGGCGTAACAACAGGGAAGGGCGGTAACGGCTCTCGCCGTAGCTGCGCTGCAGGTTGTCGAGCACGTGCAGGGTGTGGGCAATACCTATATTCCCGGCCCAAGCCAGCGGGCCGCAGGGGTAATTGACGCCGGCGCGCATGGCGAGGTCGATGTCGGCGGCGCTGCCGACACCTTGCAGCACGGCATCGGCGGCTTCGTTTGCAAGCATTGCCACGGTGCGCAGCACCACCAGGCCAGGCAGGTCGGCGACCGCCGTGACCTTGAGCCCGGCGCGCTGCAGCAGGGCCACGGCGTGGTCGCGTGCGCTTTCGGTGATGTCCGCCGACCAGCTGATGGCTATTCGCGTGGCAGTGCTGTAGTCCAGTGCGAGGTCGAGCAGCACCAGGTTGCGCAGGCCATCTTCACGGGCGCGCTGGCTGGCGAGGCGGCCATCGGACAGTGCCAGGGTGGCATCGCCGACCCGGATCACACCGCTACCTGCACGCCGGGTGACGGCGATGCCATTGAGGCTCAGGCGCTCTACCAGTGGCTGCATTACACCCAAGTTTCCCTCGATGACGCAGGCTTCGGCGCTGGTGAGGCTGCACAGTTCAGCAGGTGCTGGCCGTTCGGCGCCTTCGGCATAGCTATAAAAGCCTTGGCCAGTCTTGCGGCCAAGGCGTCCGGCATCCACCAGCTCTTTTTGCACCAGCGAAGGCTGGAAGCGGAAATCTCCATAGAACGCATCGAACACCGAGCAGGTGACGGCGTAGTTGACGTCGTGCCCTATCAGGTCGGTGAGTTCGAACGCCCCCATGCGGAAACCACCCGCATCGCGCAACAGTGCATCGAGGCTGGCGCAGTCGGCTGCACCTTCCTGCAACAGGCGCAGGCTTTCGGCATAGAAAGGCCGCGCCACACGGTTGACGATAAAACCCGGTGTCGAGCGCGTGTGCACTGGCTGTTTACCCCAGGCCTGGGCGGTATCGTAGATGCAAGAGGCCACTGCCGGTTCGGTTGCCAGGCCCGACACCACTTCGACTAACGCCATCAGCGGCGCCGGGTTGAAGAAGTGCATGCCAACTACCTGTTGCGGGCGTGCAAGGCCGGCGGCCAGGCTGGTGATGGACAACGACGAGGTGTTGCTGGCGAGTATGCAATCGTCGGCGCACAGGGCTTCGAGCTGACGCAATAGCGTCTGCTTGACCTGCAGGTTCTCGACGATGGCTTCGATCACCAAGCCGGCATCAGCCAATGCTTCAAGGGTGTCGACCGGGCATAGCCGCAGGCGGATCATTTCGTGTTCGGCTGCCTGCAACTTGCCTTTTTCCACCAGCCGGGTGAGTTGCCGATCAATACCGGCCACAGCCTGGGCAGCAGCGCCTGGGCGGTTGTCGTACAGTTTCACCGGGTGTCCGGCCTGGGCCGCGACCTGGGCGATGCCGGCCCCCATGGCACCCGCACCGATCACCGCCACCTGCACATCGCTTGCGAGTGCACTCATGTTCAGCACCCCTTGAAATCTGGCGTGCGCTTGTTCATGAAGGCGCCCACACCTTCGCGGTAGTCTTCGCTGCGCCCGGCCAGACGCTGCAGATCGCGTTCCAGCTCCAGCTGTTCATCGAAGCCATTGTCGAAGCTGGCATTAAGGCCGCGCTTGATCAGGGCCAGACCGTAAGTGGGCTGGGTGGCAAGCTGGCGGGCGAGGGTGAGGGCCTCATCACGCAGTGCGGCATCGTCCACTACGCGATGGATCAGCCCCCACTGCTGGGCCTGCTCGGCGCCAAGGCGTTCGCCCAGCATGGCCAGGGCCTTGGCCCGTGCCATGCCGACCAGGCGCGGCAGCAGCCAGGTACCACCAGAGTCCGGCACCAGGCCGATCTTGCAGAACGCCTGAATGAAGCTTGCAGAGCGGGCAGCCAGTACCAGATCGCAGGCCAGCGGTATGTTGGCACCGGCGCCAGCGGCCACGCCGTTGACCGCACAGATCACCGGCAGCGGCAGGTCGCGCAACGTGCGCACCAGCGGGTTGTAAAACTTGTCGATGGACTCGCCCAGGTCTGGCATTTCGGCACCTGGGGCAACGTTGCGGTCGGACAGGTCCTGGCCGGCGCAGAAGCCACGGCCTTCGCCTGTCAGCAGCAGTACTCGCGCATCACTGCTCTGGCGTACTTGCTTGAGTGCCTCGCGCACTTCCAGGTGCATGGCGGTGTTGAAGCTGTTCAGTTGCTCGGGGCGGTTAAGCGAGAGGAGGGCGACGCCGTCCTCGATGGAAAACAGGATGTGCTGGAAAGTCATGACAGACTCGCTCCGTCAGTCGAGGGAAAAATGGTCAGCGGCCCTGGAAACGGGCCTGGCGCTTTTCCTGGAATGCCCGGATACCTTCATCGCGGTCGGCGGTACCGGCAAGCAGGGTGAACGCATGCCGTTCGAAACGCAGGCCGCTGGCCAGGTCGGTGTCGCCGGCTTTCAGTAACGCCTCCTTGCCCAGGCGCACAGCCAGGGGCGCCTTGGTGGCAATGCTGCGGGCAACCTGCAGGGCGCGTTCCACGGTGAATTCCGGTTGAGTGGTTTCGCTGACCAGGCCGGCTTGCAGGGCGTGGCGGGCGGTGATCGCTTCACCTGTCAACACCATCTGCATGGCCAACGGCTTGCCGACAGCGCGCAACAGCCGCTGGGTGCCGCCAGCGCCGGGGATGATGCCGAGGTTGATTTCCGGCTGACCGAAACGGGCGTCAGTACCGGCAATGACGATGTCGGCACACATCACCAACTCGCAACCGCCACCCAGTGCATACCCGTTCACGGCGGCAATCAGCGGCTTGGCGAATGCGGCGATCGTTTGCCAATGGGCTACACGAGGGTCGTTGAGAATGCCGACCAGATCGCGCTCGGCCATCTCACGGATGTCGGCACCTGCGGCAAATGCCTTGGGGCTACCGGTAATCACTACGGCGCGTATCTGCTCGTCGCCCCCGGCAAGCTGCAAGGCAGCAGCCAGCTCTGCCAGTAGCTCGGTGCACAGGGCATTCAGGGCCTCAGGCCGTTGCAAGGTGATGAGCTGAACGCCACGTTCGGGCGCCTGCACATCGAGATATCGCGGCATGTCGGGTTCCTCTGGCTACACGCACGGCACATCGTGGCGCCGGCATTTCTTGGAATTGTTTTTTTGCAAGGCGTGATGCTGGATCACGACCAAGTGCAGCCAGTATATGCATCATGCGATACCATTATGCAATGCTAAAAATTGTTTTATGTATCTCTTTGTTCGTATCGAAACTTCAGAAACAGGCATCGATGACCCTTCGCTTAAACGCTTCATCTGGCTATTAATCATCGTTATTGCCTAAATTTTTCACGATTCGCCACTCATGAGAGAAGCGATACACGATTGACGGGTAAGCTGAATGTGATACAAGCTGTAACGGTATCTCAAATCATTTCAGGAGTATTGCCATGCCTTGTTATCGACTGGACGGCCTGACGCCCGTGGTGCATCCATCAGCCTACGTACACCCCAGCGCAGTGCTGATCGGCGATGTCATCGTTGGCCCTGGTTGCTACATAGGCCCATTGGCATCGCTGCGGGGTGATTTCGGCCGTATCGTGCTGGAAGAGGGCGCCAACCTGCAGGACACCTGCGTAATGCATGGCTTTCCGGGCGGCGATACCGTGGTTGAACGCAACGGGCATATCGGACATGGCGCCGTGTTGCACGGGTGCAGAGTGGGCGAGGATGCCTTGATCGGGATGAATGCGGTGGTGATGGATGGTGCCCATATCGCACCACGCTGCATCGTAGCGGCTGCCAGCTTCGTCAAAGCCGGCTTCGAGTGCGAGGCTCAAAACCTTGTAATGGGCTCGCCAGCCCAGATGAAACGGCGCCTGAGCGAGCAGGAGCTGGCCTGGAAGCAGCGCGGCACCGCGCAATACCAGCAACTGGCGCAGCGCTGCATGAACACCATGGTCGAATGCCCGCCACTGGCCGAGGTTGAAGCAGGGCGGCTGCGTATGGAAGACACAGGTATCAGGCCCAAAGGCCAGGCGACGGCATGAGCCTGGTTGCGTCACGCAATGGCCAGGCGGCCCGCCGCACAGGTATAGTCGGTGCTTTATCCGCGCACAGTTCGCCCATGAGCAATCTCGCCCCACTGAACAACTTGATCACTCGCTTCCAGGAGCAGACGCCGATCCGCGCCAGCTCCCTGATCATCACCTTGTACGGCGATGCCATCGAGCCCCACGGCGGTACCGTTTGGCTAGGTAGCCTGATCAACCTGCTGGAGCCAATCGGCATCAATGAACGGCTGATTCGCACATCGATCTTTCGCCTGACCAAAGAAGGCTGGCTCACGGCAGAAAAGGTTGGCCGGCGCAGCTACTACAGCCTGACGGGCACGGGTCGCAGGCGCTTCGAGAAAGCCTTCAAACGCGTCTACAGCCCAAGCCAACCCGCTTGGGACGGGGCGTGGACGCTGGTGCTGCTGTCGCAACTGGAGGCAGGTAAACGCAAGGCCTTGCGTGAAGAACTGGAGTGGCAGGGGTTTGGCGTAATGGCGCCGAACCTGATGGGTTGCCCACGGGCAGACCGTGCCGACCTGGCTGCCACGTTGCGCGAACTCGAGGCCAGCGACGACAGCATCGTCTTTGAAACCCACACACAGGAAGTACTCGCGTCAAAAGCCATGCGCGCCCAGGTACGGGAGAGCTGGCGCATCGACGAGCTGGGGCAGCAGTATAGCGAATTCATCCAGCTGTTCAGGCCGCTGTGGCAGGGGTTGAAAGAGCAAACGGTGCTCGATGCGCAAGATTGCTTCCTGGCACGCACGCTGCTGATTCACGAGTACCGCCGGTTGCTGTTGCGCGACCCGCAACTGCCAGAGGAGTTACTGCCAGGGGACTGGGAGGGAAGGGCCGCACGACAGCTGTGCCGTAACCTCTACCGGTTGGTGTTTGCCAAGGCGGAGGAATGGCTGAATGCAGCGTTGGAGACGGCAGACGGACCATTGCCGGATGTTAACGAAAGCTTTTACAAGCGTTTTGGTGGATTGGCGTAAGGGCAAAGAGAGGGCAGTTATCTGCCCTTTTATATAACTACGCTAAATGACTATTTAGTGTAGTTAACGGTAATCACCAGCCAATTCCTACCTATAAATTAGAAGAAATCGCCGTCTAATCCAACTTTCTCGCAATGCTAAGCTTCCGCCGCTTGCTTGAATGGAGCAGGCGGCGGGCTCTGGGCACCCAACAACCAGTCGCAGTAGCGGGCCACGCCTTGCTGGACTGTCAACGTTTGTGCCTTGTACCCGACAGCGCGTAAGCGCTCGAGGTCGGCACAGGTAAAACACTGGTATTTGCCACGCAAATGATCCGGAAACTCGCAGTACTCCAGTACACCTTCGAGCAAGGCTGTCTCAAGTGACAACGGGGGGTGGTCTTGTTGCTCACGTAGCCGATTGATTACAGCCAACGCTACGTCATTGAAAGGCTGGGCACGACCGCTGCCGACATTGAAGATGCCGCTTGATTGCGGGTGATCAAGGAAGAACATGTTGACCTTGACCACATCATCCACAGAGACGAAATCACGCAGGTGGCCACCGCTGGGATAATCACCATAACGGCCAAACAGCGTCACTTTTCCTTGAGCCTGGTACTGGTTGAAGCAGTGCAGGGCCACTGACGCCATGGCGCCTTTATGCTGTTCCTGGGGGCCGTACACGTTGAAATAACGCAAACCGACGATCTGGCTGCGTGCTGTAGTCAATTGTCGGCGTACCTGTTGATCGAACAGGAATTTGGAATAGCCATAAACGTTCAGCGGTCGCTCGCATTCGCGCTGTTCGCGAAAATCTCGTCCTGCACCGTACACAGCTGCCGACGACGCATATAAGAACGGCGTTTGCTGGCGCTGCGCAGAAACAAGCAATTCGTGGCTGTACCGGTAGTTGTTGTCCATCATGAAACGACCATCAGCTTCGACAGTGCTTGAACACGCGCCTTGGTGCAGCACGGCGCGAACCTTGCCAAACTGACCACGGGCAAAACGATCGAGAAAATCGTCCTTGTCCAGGTAATCAGCGATTTCACTGTCGGCCAGGTTACGGAATTTGTCGCCATCGGTCAGGTCGTCGACGGCGATAATCTCCGTTTCGTTACGCCGGTTAAGTGCCTGGACGAGATTGCTGCCGATGAAGCCTGCAGCGCCGGTTACGATGATCGTCATGCCAGATTCCCCGTAAGGGTGCGTAGGCTGGATTTTAATCAAGGCACAGGTACCCAACCTTAACCTGGGTCAACGAATTCGCCGGCAAGGATGAACCAGGCGCTTGAGCTGGCTTAACATCTGGCACTCCACGGTGCCGTTTGAAATATCTAGTAACCCCATAATGCATATTATGTTAAATACCATATAGCTCGTCGTCTCTGTCTGTGTGATGTCCTCATTGTGACCGCCACCTAATGATTGGAATGGCGTCAGTCGAGGCATTGACTATTGGATTTACTCTCCCACCTCCCTATCGCACACTGCGGTAAACGCTCACCTGTCTGTGCAGATTGCGTTGTTCTATCCTCGTGACACGAGAGCTTCTATGCTGACGGTGCAAAATCTAATTGCTATTGATCCACTGAAACTGCAGGTTGCCGCCGGCATGGCAGGCATTGGACGGACTATCACCTGGGCGCATACGGTTGACCTACCCGACCCTTGGCGCTGGGTGTCGCCGGGTGACCTGGTGATGACTACCGGCGTGGGCCTGCCACAGACTTCGCAGGAACAGGTCGAATGGCTGGAGCAACTGGTACAAAGCAACCCTGGCGCATTGGTTATCGCGCCAAGGCAAGATGCCCCAGACTTGACACAAGCACTGCTAGACGCTGCCGACAGGCTGCACTTTCCGGTGCTGCGCGCGAGCTTCCAACTGGAGTTCGTCAAGCTTTCGCACCAGGTTATTGAAAGCGTGCTGCAGGCGCAGAGGGAGCGGTTTAACGCCAGTGAACGGCTGTTTCAGACTTACGCAGAAGCACTGCGCAAGCAGCCAGAAATGGCTGGTAGGCTATCGATTCTCGCCAATGCTTTGGGTATGAGCCTGACAATCGAAGACGCCGTCAGTGGGCTCAAGATTGTCGAAGCCCAAACCCTATCCCCAGACGATGTCGATCACATCGAACGCATACCGATCGGCGGTCGAGCCCGCGCCAATCTCATTATCTCGAGCAGCGCCAGGCGTTCGGCCGATGACTCCATTTTGGTGAGGTCATTGGCCGGTTTGCTGGGTGTCGAACTGGAGCGACTGATGATCCAGCGCGACCTGCAACGCGAAGAAGGTGCATCGCTGCTCCGCAGCCTGGTCGACAGTACAACCGAGTTTGCTTTAGCGTTGCCAATGCTGGAGCGTCATGGGCTCACAGGCACATTGGTAAGTCTGGCGGTACTACCAGGGCCAGCTGGCCCATGGTCAATCGAAGATATTCATCACTGCCCTGCCCTGCACGCGCTAACGCCATTGCTGTTTGTCGAGAGCGGACTGTTGATGGCGCTAAGTCGAAATCAGCCATCAATATTTGAGGCATTGCGCACCAACCTTGGTGCCGGCACGGTGATCGGCGTTAGCGGGCCAATCTCCGCAGCAACTGGCCTGAAGGAAAGTTTCCGGCAATCCCGGCTCGCCCTTACCCAGGCTCAGGAGATAGAAAAAGAAATCCTGGCCTATGGCGAGGCAGAAACCGGGTTGATCATGGCACCCAAGTCGATGCCTGAAGCACGGGCACTGGTAGGTCGCTATCTGGGCCCATTGATTGAGCACGACCGTACCCAGGGTGCAGCGCTGCTGACCACATTGATTACCTTCCTGAAGAACGACGGTAATTGGAAAGCAACCGCTTTCGACCTTGATATTCACCGCCAAACGCTTGTTTATCGTTTGAAGCTGGTTGAGCAACTCACAGGGCTGAAGCCAACCACTACCAGTGGCATCGCACGTTTCTGGATTGCGATTCAGGCGGGCAAGAACACAAAGCTGATCGATTGAAATCGGCGCAATGTAAAAGACCCCGCTGCGTGGGCGGGGTCTTTTCCGTCAGCTAACCGATAGCCTTAATGGCTGGTCGGCATCGCGAACTCTGCGCCTTTGGCGATGGCTTGCGGCCAGCGCTGCATGATGCTCTTCTGCTTGGTGTAAAAGCGCACCCCCTCCTCGCCATAAGCATGCATGTCGCCGAACAGGCTCTTCTTCCAGCCGCCAAAGCCATGCCAGGCCATCGGCACCGGAATCGGCACGTTGATACCGACCATACCCACCTGGATACGGCGTCCGAACTCGCGGGCAATGTGGCCGTCGCGGGTGTACAGGCTAACGCCGTTGCCGAATTCGTGGGCGTTGATCAGGTCGACCGCTTCGGCGAAGTCTTTCACGCGCATGCACGCCAGCACCGGGCCGAAGATCTCTTCCTTGTAGATCCGCATGCCTGGCGTGACATTGTCGAACAGCGTGCCGCCCAGCCAGAAACCATCGCCACAGCCTTCGCCTGCGGTCTGGCCATTGAAGCCACGACCATCGACCAACATGGTCGCGCCCTCTTTTACACCTTGCTCGATGTAACCGGTAATACGCTCCAGCGCCGCACGGGTAACGATCGGGCCCATTTCGGCTTCGAGGTTGGTGCCGTTGAGCACTTTGAGCTCACGGGTGCGCTCGATCAGCTTGGGCATGACTTTTTCAGCGGTACCATCACCGACAAATACCGCTACGCTGATGGCCATGCAACGCTCACCGGCCGAACCGTAGGCCGCACCGATCAGGGCATCGACCACCTGGTCGATATCGGCATCGGGCATTACTACCAGATGGTTTTTCGCGCCGCCCAGTGCCTGGACGCGCTTGCCATGGCGAGCACCGGTTTCGTAGATGTGGTTAGCGATCGGGGTCGAACCTACGAACGACACGGCCTGTACATCCGGGTGCTCGATCAAGGCGTTGACCGCGTCCTTGTCGCCCTGCACCACGTTGAACACGCCATCAGGCAGGCCGGCTTGCTTGAGCAGTTCGGCGATGAACAGGCTCGGGCTCGGGTCCAGCGGGCTTGGCTTGAGCACGAAGGTATTGCCGGTGGCCAGGGCGACCGGGAACATCCACATCGGCACCATCACCGGGAAGTTGAACGGGGTGATGCCAGTGACCACGCCCAGCGGCTGACGCAGGGTCCAGTTGTCGATGTTGGTGCTGACTTGATCGGTGAAATCGGTTTTCAGCAGCTGCGGCGCGCCGCAGGCGAATTCGACGATCTCGATGCCACGCATCACTTCGCCCTGGGCGTCGGTGAAGACCTTGCCGTGTTCGGCGGTGATCATGCGCGCCAGGTCGTCTTTGTGCTCATTCAGCAGCGCCAGAAACTTGTTCAGTACCCGCGAACGGCGCAGCGGCGACAGATTGCTCCAGGCCGGGAAGGCAGCCTTGGCCGATGCCACGGCAGCATCCACGTCTTTCTGCGCCGACAGTTGCACGTGACCTGTGACCACGCCGGTGGCCGGGTTGTAGACCGGCAGTTGCTGGCCGCTGGTGGCCTCGGCTTGAGCGCCGCAGATCCAGTTCATGATGGTTTGGGTCATTGTCTTTCTCACATCAAAGGGTAACTACGGTGGCGTGCATTTTTTGCTCGCCGTACTCATGTTTCAGTAGATTGCGTAGACCTTGCGTACAGTCTCGAGAACATCCCAGCGGCCAGTCCACCCTGGCGGCAGGATGATCAGGTCGCCACCGTTCACTTCTACGACTTCGTCAGTGCTGCTGTCGGTGAGCAGGGCTTTGCCGGAAATGATGTAAGTGAACTCGGTGTCGGGACGCTCGATAACTGGCCAACCACCGGGTTGGCACTCCCACACACCGAGATTACCGACTGCATCTGGAGCAAGCGTCTGGATGGCGATCTGTGGGTCACCCTTGTCAGCCCCTGCACGCTGGCCGGCTGGTTTAAGTGGCAAGGCCTTGATGTCGGCGTGCTTGATGATGGTGAACGAAGGCATAGGGTTTTCTCCTTATCAATGGGCGCCGGTGAGCTTTTCCAGCAGCATCGCGGTACGCGAAGGTTTGTGGGTGAAGCGTTCTTCGATATCACTCAGCGAGGCTGCGGCGAGGCCGCTGTTGATACCGAACCAACGCAAGGGTTCGCGCTCCCAGGATGGCGAGCGGTGGTTGACCAGAGGCAACGTGTTGATTTCTTCGTCGCGCTCCAGAATGAAGTTGCGCAACAGACGCCCGGCCAGGTTGCTGGTGGCTACGCCGTCACCGACATAGTTACCCGCCCAGGCCATGCGCTTACTGCGATCGATGCTCACAGTCGGGCACCAGTCGCGCGAGACGCCTAGCGCGCCGCCCCAACGGTGAGTGATGCGTGCATCTCGCAGCGCCGGGAAGAACTCGAGCAGGGTGTCGTAGATCTTGCCGTGGATGTTGTCGACCAAATCGTCCTCGGCAGACATGCGCGAGCCCCAGTTGTAGGGTGCCCCGCGACCACCGAAGACCAACCGGCCTTCCGCCGTCACCTGACCGTAAACGCGCAGGTGGCGCATGTCGTTGAAGGCCATGCGGTGATCGAGTTTGAGCTTGGCCAGCAGATCACCAGGTAGTGGCTCGGTGGCCAGAACCAACGAGTACAGCGGAATGACGAAGCGCGAATGCCCGGGCTGCTGAGAAGTGAATGCCTCAGTGGCACGCACAGTCATTTCAGCGCGTACCGAGCCATGGGCGGTGTGCACCACACCCGGCGCCATCTGAGTGACAGCTGATTGCTCATAGATTTTCGCGCCCAGGCCTTCAACCAGCTTCGCCAAGCCACGGACCAGCTTGCCGGGATGGATCAGCGCACAATGCTCGGTATAAAGGCCACCCAGCGTTTCTTGAGCACCCATGCGTGTTTGGGCTTCAGCAGCCTCAAGCACGCGCCACTGATCGGGGAGACCAAAGCGTGCCGAAGACTCCACCGCTGCCCTCGCCCGCTCCATCTGTGGTTTGCTGCGCGCCAGCGACAAGAAGCCTTGCTTGGCATAGTCAGCGTCCACGCCTTCCAGGGCGAGAACCCGGCCAATCTCATCGACTGTTTCGTTCATTGCAGCCTGCAGATGCAGAGCCGCATTGTGCGAATACAACTGCTCTACGCGGTGCAGCGAGATTGGGAAAATCGCCGATGCCCAACCGCCATTGCGCCCGGAGGCGCCAAAACCGACTTCGTTTTTCTCCAGCAGGACTACGCGCAGAGAAGGATCACTCTTGAGCAGGTAGTAGGCCGTCCACAGCCCTGTGTAACCGGCTCCGACGATGACGACATCGGCTTGGACCGCACCGTCCAGTCGCTCACGCAACGGGCTTGGCGCGAACCACAGCGGTTTGTTGGGCAACTGGGACAATTCGTATTTCGCTGACATGCTGTTGGCTTCCCATTGAGGGCCCCGGGGGCCGGGGTGTACTGATACGGCGTTGTTGACTAGGCAGTGGTGACGGGCTGGCCTTTGACGGCTCGCTGACGCTTGCGAGAGAGACTCAGTGCCAGGTAAGAAGCAGCAATGGCGAAGATGGCAATCACGCACTGCAAGAGGCTCATTTGCATGGAGGGGTCGAATGCCATGCTGACCAGAACGGCGATGATCGAGGCGGTGACCAGCAGCGGCAACCATGGGTGGGCCCACATGGCGAACTTCAGGCTGCCCTCTTCTACCCACTTGCGGCGCAGCTTGAGCTGTGACAAGCAGATCATCAGGTAGACAAACAAGAACACCGTGCCCGAGGAGTTGATCAGGAACTGGAACACCGTATCCGGCCACAGTGCTGCAATGACGACGCAGCCATAGCCCACCAAGGTGGAGGCAAGTACGCCACGAACCGGCACGCCTTTTTTGTTCACACCAGCAATCCAGCGAGGTGCCTCGTCATTGGACGCCAGGACGAACAGCAGGCGCGAAGAGGTATAGAGGCCGGCATTGAGCACCGACAGCACCGCAACCAGAATGACCGCAGTGAGCATCTCGCCAGCACCGGGAATGCCAATGTGCTCCAGTGTGGTCACGAAGGGCGATTTGCCTGGGGTCAGGCTGGTCCATGGTTGAGCGACAACGATGAAGAACGTGGCCAGTACAAAGAACACGAGGATGCGCAGCATGACGGTGTTCACTGCTTTGCGGATGTTGCGAGTAGGGTCTTCCGATTCTGCTGCGGCGAGTGTCGCCACCTCGACACCTGTCATCGAGAAGATAACCACGACGACGCCCGTGAACAGCGCACCAACACCGTGGGGCAAGAAGCCGCCGTGCTGGGTGAGGTTGTCAAACGTGGCAGTCGAGTTGGGCCACAGATGGAACACGTATGCACCCGCCACCAGCAGGAATACGACGATGGCGGCCACTTTAACCCCGGCGAACCAGTATTCGGCCTCGCCAAAGGAGTGCACCGACATCATGTTCAGCAAGGTCATGCTGATCATGAGCCCCAGCGCAATGACCCAGACCGGAATATCCGGGAACCAGCCATTGATGATCTGGCCGCCAACCACGGCTTCAAAACCGACGACAATGACCCAGAAATACCAGTACAGCCAGCCGGTCATGTACCCCGCCGGCCGGCCGAACGCCATTCGGGCGTAGTCAACAAAAGAACCTTTGGTGGGATGTGCCGCTGCCATCTCACCGAGCATACGCATGACCATGGCGACGATGATGCCGGTGATGGCATAGGTGAGGAACGCACCCGGACCGGTTGAGGCGATGACAGCGCTGGAGCCCACGAACAGGCCGGCACCGATTACCCCGCCCAGGGCAAGCATGCTGATGTGTCGGGTTTTCAATGATCGTTTAAGGCGCGGATCATGCGCTGACTGAATGGGCATTGCGTGTCTCCTGTTATTATTGTTCAACGCTTGAACAGGAGACTAAAACGCCTTGGCGGCACTGAAAATTGTTAAATGTTCAGGTTTTCGAGCATGGATTTGTACAAATGTATGATCTTGAATGCGGCGGTTTAGAAGCACTTTGCGTCTGCTCTGCCAGGCTTGCCCGCAGTGTCATGGATTGTTATGAAGCAATGCGCAGACGAAGAGGCGCAAAGGGCCAGGGCACGCCAGAGCTGGCTCTTCCTGGCCTTCTCTAACGGATGGACAACTCAGGCGCCTCTCTGAAATGCACGTCTGTCCTCAGTGGAACTGAACGTTACCCGCTCGGCCATCAGTGCAAATTACATCCGCCCGGGCCATGTTCGATCTAGAGTTCTACAACGATCTTGCCTACCTGGCTGTTTGATTCCATGTAGCGGTGCGCTTCTACCATCTCGTCGAACTTGAATACCTTGCCGACAATCGGACGCAAGCTGCCATTCTCCAAACCGTCGGTGATGAACGCCTTGGCCCTGTTCAGCCGCGCCTCATCCTGGGTAACCTCGAAAAGCTGATAACCCCGGATGGTCAAGTCTTTGCGAAGTAGGTCCATCACCGGCACGCTGATGTCAGACGTCTCCAGCGCGCCGTACTGGAAGAAAATCCCGAGGAAAGACAGTGACCGCAGGATGTTACCCACCTCAGGGCCACCCACTGGGTCAAATGCCATGCGTGCACCCTTCCCGTCCGTGATGCGAGCCACAGCGGCGACCAGATCCTCTTCATCCGTAGCGATCACGTGCACTGCCCCAGCGTTCACGAGCGCCTGGCGCTTCTTCGAGGTGCGAGTCAACGCTACCGGAATGGCGCCAAGTGAATTGGCGATTTGAATAGCTGCCAGTCCCACACTGCTCGACGCAGCCCGGATCAGCACAACCTCACCTTTCTGTAGCTGGCCGATGTCCACCAAGGCGCCATAAGCAGTGACATACTTCATCCAGGTAGCCGCGGCCTCCACCGAAGACAGCCCCGTTGGCTGCTTCACCAATGCATGCGCCGGCGCGACAACGGCTTCGCCATACATGCCGTAGTCCGCAAATGAAAATGCCGGGATCACATTCACTTCATCGCCGACGGCAAAATCGGTCACGCCCTCTCCGACCGATTCAATCGTACCTGCCGCTTCATAGCCCAGGGCCGCGGGCATGTCGGGAGTAAAGGTGTACTGGCCGGAGCGGTACATCGCTTCCGCGCGATTGAGCCCAAGCGCCTTGACCTTGATCTTCACCTCACCTGAGCCTGGAGCCCTGACATCAAGCTCATCAATCTGAAGAACCTCTGGGCCACCAAGACGGTGGAATCGAATAACCTTTGACATGTCTTTGTTCCTCTTGTGAATGCTCAAAGCTCAAAGTTACTGAGCTGCACGCAGGAGAAAAAGACGCGTCCGAATTACAGACTGGTATCCCAAAATTACCAATCAAGGCTGGGTCAAGCCCTTGTCAGCCATCAGCGACCGTAGCCAGGCAACAAAGGCCTCGACCGCCGGCGGAATAAGTTCGCGATGGGGGTACAGGATCGAGACACGCTTTGAGGGTACCGGACAATGCTGCATCACCCGCACCAGCGCGCCGGAATCAAGATGAGCCTGAACATTGAGCGCTGGGCCTTGTATCAGGCCGAATCCCGCCAGTGCCGATGCGACAAAACCCTGAGTATCGTTCACGTTGATTGCCGACCTGACCCGAACGGTCTGGATTTCGTCGCCTTGAACAAACAACCATTCCAGCGTGCGAGGATTGCGGCCCGAGAAATAGTTCACCGCGAGGTGTTCGCTCAAATCATCAATGCGCTCGGGCACCCCATGTCGCGCGAGGTACGCTGGAGAAGCACAGGTCACCATGGGTAGATAACCAATTCCGCTGGCAATCAGGCTGGAATCTTCCAGTGCGCCAAGCCTCACGACGCAATCGACGCCTTCGCTGATCAGGTCGATCGGCTTATCGCTGGTACCCAGCGTCAACTCAATCCCAGGATAGCGTTGCTGAAACTCCATGAGTGACGGAATGATGAGCAGGTGGCCAACTGACACCGGTAAGTCGACACGCAGTTTCCCGACCAATCGCGCTGGACGACCACTTAGCGAAGCCATCGCCTGCCCGACATTCTCCAGGATGGCCTTGCACCTGTGGTAAAACGCCTCACCCTCCGGGGTCATGCTGAGCCTGCGTGTAGACCTGTTGAGCAGCCGCCCATCTAGCCGCTGTTCAAGGAGCTGGATTGACTTTGACACCGCCGGCCGGTGCATGTGAAGCGAATGCGCCGCGTTGGTAAAGCTGCCGGTTTCCACAACACTCACGAAGACCTGCATCGCATTAAGTACATCCATTCATAGCTCCAGGTAGATGCCATTGATTGACAAGAGCACTCTTATTGAGTGGTTGCAGCGTCCCCTTAAGCAACCGACCGCACGAAATCCAGGAAGCTCTGCGTGGTTGCACTGCGTTTATCGCTTTGCTGGCTGACTACATGGAACTGACGTTTGGCCCAGGCATCATTGAGCGGGATTGTAATAAGAGGTGGGTCTTCGGCTGATTCGCTAATCGCTCGATCAGGGAGAACGGCAATACCTAGCCCACCTTGAATCATCCGGCACACCGCATCAAAACTCTGCAGGTGCACGCCGTAGTTGATGGGCCTCTGTACCGCACAGGCTGCCTTGTCCAAAGTCTGATACAGCGGGCTGTCGCGATGCAGTGCAATGTGCCGGTATACGAGACTTTCGGCAAAATCGACGCTAGCTCGGCTTGCCAGCGGATGGTCGTCCCTGACCACAAGTGCCAAGTGGTCAATGTGATAATTCTGGATAGCCAAGCCTACCTCGCTCGCCGACTCCAGCCCTGCCCCGATACCAATATCACACTGATTCCCCATGATGTTCTCAATCACCTGCTCACTGGTGCGTTCCTCCAGTTCGACATCGACATGGGGATGGACGGTGAGGAAACTGTTCAGGTCATGGGGCAGGAACTGAATGATACTGGAGCGGTTTGCGTGGATTCTGACATGCCCTTTTTCGCCGCTCGTGAATCTGGATAAATCCGCGCTCATCTTGAGCATTTCGTTGAGCAATCGCTGCGCGTGCTCAAGCAGGCACTGGCCGGCAGGCGTTGGCTGAACACCTTTATTGAACCGGTACAACAACGAAGACCCTACGGCCTCCTCCAATTCAGCGATGCGCTTGCTCACAGCCGAAGCCCCCATGCATTCGCGCTCGGCTGCCTTGGCGAAGCTGCCCTCCGCGCAGGTCGCGATAAACAGTCGAAGCGTGGTTGGGTCGTAGCGCCAGGTGGTTTGCATAGGTAACCGGAAATTTTATCGTGGCAGGCAGGAAGAATTATCGCGGCAAGCTCATCGCATAGCTTTCATCATGCTCATCGTTGAGGAGATGATCATGACAAAAAAAATCCGCTTTGCCGGGCGCTTCCTATTTTTATCCTGTGACAGCGAAGCAGTGCAACGCCAGATCAAGGGCGCTGATCTCAGCCTGCAACAAACGCTGCCGCTCAGGGACAACATTTCCACTGATGAAATTACCCCGGTCGTCATCATGATGACCTACGACGAGCGCTTGGGTACCTACCCCTACGTCGGGTTCAAAACCGAAGGCAAGCTGCCGATCGGTAACGACACAGTCAAGAACGGCGGCTTTGAGATCACGGTTGCGGGTAAACGCTATGGTAAAGGCTCGTCCCGCGAATCCAGCCCACTGGCAGAAAAGTCTGCCGGAATCAGGTTGATCATCGCCGAAAGCTTCGAGCGGATCTATCGGCAGAACTGCGACAACATCGGCATTTACACCTCTACCGATTTCTCATTGATTGATCGCATTCGCGCAGGTGAAGAGATTGATCTGGAGGCGTTTCTGGTCGGCCGGGACGAGGTCACTCAGGAGGTGATTCGCGCTGGCGGCTTGTTGCCCTACAGCAAAGCGAATCTGCCCCGCCGCCCTGAGAAAGTGTTCAACCCCTCTGCCCCTGACCGTCGACCCATGACGTTAGTCGAGAAGATCATTGAGTGTCGGCGTGTTGCACCGGAAGGTAATCTCGCCCGCGGCGACGGCGTTTTTCTGTCCGCTGACTGGCGATTCAGTCATGACTACTTCACCGGCATGTGTGCTCACCTCATGCATGGCGCATTCGGCCACGCGCTAGAGCTGGCCCGACCAAGCGAGATCATTGCCTTCCAGGATCACCTGATCCTGGCTAACCAGAGCTTCCCACATGTTCGCGACAATTTGCTTGGGGCGGTCGGCGGCCTCGCATCTGCGCATGACGCGTTCGTACGCCGATATCCGGTGCGGGCACATGGTGCTCTGGCAGGTCAAAGCGGGTCTGAAGGCATCTGTCATGCCCTGCTGACCGAAAAATACGCACTCCCCGGTCAGGTTGTGGTCGGTACCGACTCGCATACACCGCATTCGGGTGCATTGGGTTGCCTGGCCTTTGGTGCCGGGGCAACGGATATCGCCAACAGCTGGGCGACGGGTTTCATTCGTTGCCGTATGCCTGAGGTCATCAAGGTTGAGCTTACCGGCAGGCTGCGAGCCGGTGTCACAGCCAAAGACATTGTCCTGGAATTGTTACGCAGCGAACCTATCCGCCAAGGTCAGGCCATCGGTGCGGTCTTTGAGTATTCAGGCGAAGCAGTGGCAGCACTCTCCATTGATGAACGGGCAACGCTCACGAACATGGTCGCTGAGCTGGGGGGCTTCACCGGTATCGTGATCCCCGACCAGAAAGCGGTGGACTTCATTCATGAGCGCCGTGGCGTCAAGATCGAACTCGAAGATTGGCTGTTCAGCGATCCCGATGCAGAATACAAAGAGCACATCAAAATCGACTGCCGCACGCTCTCCCCGATGCTGGCAGCGCCTGGTGATCCAGGCAACGGCATTGCACTGGATGACCTTGCTGAAGAGGTGCCGATCGATATCGCGTATGGCGGCTCTTGCACCGCCGGCAAGCGTGAGGACTTCGATTACTACCATGAAGTACTGGCGTGGGGCCTCGACCACGGGCTCCGCATCCCCGGTCACACCAAGCTTTTCCTGCAATTTGGCACGCTCGCCGTACGTGATTACTGCCAGCAACAAGGCTACCTGGATACCTTTGAGAAGGCGGGTGTCGAACTGATCATGCCCGGCTGCGGCGCATGCGCAAACTGTGGCCCGGGGTCGTCAACGCGACCCGATCAGGTGACTGTCAGCGCGATCAACCGTAATTTTCCAGGTCGATCTGGCCCTGGCCAGGTCTGGCTTGCCAGCCCGTATACAGTGGTAGCCAGTGCGTTGCTTGGAAAGCTTGGCAGCTTCGAAACCTTGCAAGCGTCCGTCGCCGCTGAAGTAACGTCAGCATGATCACTACAGCTGATCTGTGCGATAGCCATTCAGACATGATTGGCGCAGGCGGTCTTTTAGTTCTTCAAGGCGCCTGGCGCTGGTTCGGCAAGGCCGCCTCCATGGCGGGCCCAATCGCCACGCTCCAGGCACGCGGCTGCAATTTAGAGTTGCGCGAGCAGTTAGACCAGCCAGGCCTTGGCCGAATCCTGGTGATCGAAGCCGGGGGCGACCCTGGTGCGTTATTGGGTGACAACCTGGCGATCAAGGCACTGGTTAATGGTTGGGCCGGCTTTTTTATAAACGGCAACGTGCGTGACAGCAGAGCGCTCTCTGCGATCGATCTGCCCGTCCTGGCTTTAGGTGCATGGCCCGCGCGGTCAAAAAATGGGCCCGGCGGCAGGGGCGACGTCACACTTGAAATTGGCGGCGCGCGACTCTCTCCTGGAAACTGGCTTTATGCCGATGCGGATGGCGTTTTGCTGAGCGAGGTTCAACTCAATACGAACTGAGCTTGCGGCCACTGCCAGAATCATGCGCAAGTTTGGAACGTGATTAGCGGCTGGTGGGCCTCCATCAGCCAATTCATCTCTCCGACAAATACAATTATGGAGAAAGCGAATGGCTACCTTGACCCAAGAGGCAACGTACGTTGCTTCAGATGTGCAAGAGCTATTGCTCTACCGTCGCATTGCCTGGCGTATCCTGCCACTGACGATTGTCTGCTTCCTTTTCTCGTATTTCGATCGCATCAACATCAGCTTTGCCAAGACCCAGATGCAAGCTGAACTGGGGCTCAGCGATGCCGCCTATGGCTTTGCTGCCAGTATTTTTTTCTTCGGCTACGTGATGTTTGAGGTACCCAGTAGCTACGGGCTCAAGAAATACGGAGCGCCCAGCTGGATCTGCCGAATCATGGTCAGCTGGGGCATCGCGACGGCATGCCTGGTCTTTGCCTATAACGAGTACACCCTGTATTTCTTGCGGTTTCTGATCGGCGTCATGGAAGCTGGCTTCGGCCCAGCCTTGCTGTTCTACCTCGCATGCTGGTTCCCGAAGAAGAATCTGGCCAGCATGAACGGTATCTGGTTCCTGTCCATTCCACTCTCGGGTGTACTGGGCGCGCCGGTGTCGGGGGGCATTCTTGAGTACATGAACGGCTTCCTGGGGTTGGCCGGATGGCATTGGCTGTTCGTCCTTTCAGGTCTCCCCTGTGCGCTGCTTGGCGTTATCGTGCTGTACAAGCTTGACCGTGATATCCAGTCGGCAAAATGGCTGACTCAGCCGGAAAAGGATCTACTGCAGCGTAACCTGGATAATGACCGAAAAGACGCGAAGCCAATCCATGCTTCATTGCTGAAAGTCATCCTCACTCGCGAGGTAGCGGTACTGTCTGCGATTTATTTCATGGTGAAGCTGACGGGCTATGGGCTGAATTTCTGGATGCCACACTTGATTGGTTCATCTGGCGTCAATAATCAGATGGCCGTCGGATTCCTCACCGCATTGCCATACCTGGTCGCAGCCATCGGAATGATTTTCGTCACCCGGCGCTCTGACGCCACCGGCGAGCGCAAGCGCTACTTGTGGCAGTGCATGCTGGTAGGGGGTATCGGTTACTTCGCGGCCTGCTACTTCAACAGCAATCATTATCTCCTGACAGCGTTTCTGGTGCTGGCCACCGCTGGCGTCTTTATTGCCATTCCGATCTTCTGGACTATTCCGCAGAAGGCCTTCGCAGGCTTGGCAATTGCTGGCGGCATTGCAGCGATCAATACCGTAGGCCAGCTCAGCGGCATGGTGGCGCCGCTACTGGTCGGCTACATAAACGACCTCACCGGTAATACCTACATGGGTATGTTAGCGCTGGCGCCGTTCTGCCTGATCTGCGCCGCAGTCATCCTTTGGGGTATTCCCAACGACCGTAAAACCGCTTGATCCCTGGTGCCCCTCCAGGGCACCTCAGTCCAACCTGATGGCTTGCTCGGCATGCACTTGATTGCGGCGTGTCGAGCTGGCAAGGCGTTTGCCGAGCTCCGTTACTTCGATGCTGAAAACGATGGATAAGCCTTGGCCGGTGACGTGGATAACAGGACGCTCAGCACAAACTTTGGGTACAAATTCGGCGCTCACACGATCAGCGATGGCTACCAGAAAAGCCGTGGCGAATCGGCCTACGCTTACCTGGGCGGCAGTGATACGACTGCGCTTTCTGGCAGTGCCGAGCATTCGTGACGGCTAGCGGTCGTGAAGATGCTTCTTCAAAAAGGCCCGGGTGCGCTCCTGAACGGGCTTTTTCAGGATTTCATCCGGTGCCCCCTGTTCGACCACCACACCGCCATCCATGAACACGATCTGATCAGCGACTTCGCCAGCAAAACGCATCTCATGTGTAACGATCAACATGGTCATGTGTTCGGCCGCCAACTGCTTCATGACCAGGTTCACTTCGTCCACAAGCTCCGGGTCCAGCGCTGAAGTCGCTTCATCGAACAACATGACCTTCGGTTGCATGGCCAGCGCCCGGGCAATGGCAACACGCTGTTTTTGCCCACCCGACAAGCGCGACGGGTACTCGTCGACCTTGTTGCCCAGCCCGACTTTCTGCAGGTACTCCAGGGCCAGCTCCCTGGCCGCACGTTTCGAATAGCCTTTGAGCTTCACAGGCCCTATCGCGATGTTTTCACAGACCGTGAGGTGCGGAAACAGATTGAAATGCTGAAACACCATGCCCATCTGCTGGCGCACCTTGTTGATATGCTGCTCAAAGGCGCGGCCTTTCAAGGGTTGATTGACTTGAGCGCCGTCAAGCCAGATTTCACCACCATTAAGCACTTCGAGATGATTGATCGAGCGCAGCAAGGTGCTTTTGCCCGAACCGCTTGGGCCGATGATGGCGAAAATCTGCCCACGCGACACCGACAGATCGATCCCCTTGAGCACCTCAAGTGCACCGTAGGCTTTACGAGCGCCCTTCACTTCTACCATAGCGTTGTTGTTCATCGTGACATCTCGACCTTTGCTTCAATAAGATGCAACCCGGCTTCGAGCGCCAGGTTGGCCACGTAGTAGATCACCGCGACGGCGATGTAGAACTCGAACGGGCTGTACGTTTCGCTGACGGCCAGCTGGGCGCTGTAGACGAGTTCGGCAATACCGATGATCGATACCAGCGACGTGTCCTTCAGCAACACGATGAGGTTGTTTCCCAGTGGCGCGATGGTTTTTCTGAGCGCCTGCGGAACAATAATGTAGCGCTGGGTCATGGCCTTGCTCAGGCCGATTGAGCGCGCGCCTTCTATCTGGCCTGGGTCAACCGCCTCGATACCGGACTTGATCACGTCGGCGTTGTACACGGCAAAATGCAGGCTGAGCCCGATGATTCCCGCAGCCAGCGCCGGAATATCGATACCCACCTGAACCAGCCCGTAGTAGATCAAATAGAGTTGCAACAACAATGGTGTGCCCATCAACAGCCAGGTCATAAAGCGCACAGGCAGCGCCATGGCGTGAGGCGCATACAAGTCGATCAGGGCAATGAGCACACCCACGACCAGGCTGATGACGCTGCTGCAGAGAAACATGACAACCGTCCACCACAGTCCGGTCGCCAGCATGTCGTAATAAGGTGCGATGACACTCAGGTTTAATCCTTCCACTGCCAACCCCTCACTTGGTCGCGTATCGCTTGTCCAGCACTTCCACCAGATACTTGACCGAGTAGACCATGACGATATAAAGCAACGCCGACACCATGAATATCTCGAATGGTTTGTACGTTGAACTGATGAAGCGCTGCGCGGTGTATGTCAGTTCAACCACCGAAATGGCCGACACCAAGGCGGAGCCTTTGATCAGGCCAATGGCATTGACACCAAGCGGCCGAATCATGAGTTTCAGTGCCTGGGGAATGATGATGAATAACAATGTTTGCCTACGGCTGAAACCAATCGACCGTGCCCCCTCCTCCTGGCCTGGGTCAACGTTGGCGATCGCACCTCGTATGGACTCCGACATATAGGCCGCGATGTTCATGCCCAAACCGATTACCGCAGCAGCGAACGGCTCCAGCTCTATGCCTATTTGTGGCCCGCCAAAATAGATGATGAACAACTGCACCAGGCAGGGTGTGCCGCGGAACACGCTGACGTACAGGCTTGCCACCCACCGCAGGATAATGAACGGCGAAAACCTGCAGGTTACCAGCACAATGGCGAGAAGCAGGCCAAGTAGTAATGAAAGCAACGAGATCTGCACGGTGACCCAAGCGGCTTCCAGAAAAAACGGGTAAGTGCGATGGATTAATGACAGGTCCATGAAACCACTCACAAAAAGTCTGCCAACCCGGCCCGGCCTACCGGCCAGGCCATTCCTGGGGCGCTTCAGCGAATGTCGCTGCCCACCCATTTCATTGAAATTTCCTTGTACGTGCCGTCTGCCAGAATCTCGTCCAGAGCCTTCTGCAACTGGGCCTTGAATTCAGGGTTGTTTCTGCGAATGGCAATGCCCAGACCTTCGCGGCCACCCTGCTCGTCCGGCAAACTGATGATCCGCACTTTTTGCCCGGTTTCCTTTACCGCAACCATGACCGGGATGCTGTCCATCACCACCGCATCGATACGCCCGGCATCCAGGTCGACCAGCATTTCAGGCAAGCCTTTATAGGTGCGCACTTTAAGATTGCCGCGCGCACGCGCCCATTTGTCATGCGAATCACCCAACGTGACGCCGACGGTAACATCCTTGAGGTCATCAAGTTCTTTAATCGGAGAGCTTTCCTTGACACCAATGGTACGGCCCGCATGGTAATACGGCCCGACGAAGTCAACGGCTTTAAGGCGCTCGGGCGTAATGGTCATCGAGGCGATGACAGCGTCATACTTCTTGGCCAGTAACCCTGCAATAATGCCGTCAAACGGTGTAGTGATGATTTTTATATTCACGCCCAGGCGCTGGGCAAGTGCTTCTCCGATGGAGGCGTCGAAACCGACAATTTCATTCTTTTCATTGGCAAAGCTAAAGGGAGAATACTGCCCGCTCATTGCCACCCGTAACACGTTCGACGCTTGAACAGCCTGCAAGTCGTCGGCGTATGCCACACCTTGAGAGAACAAGGCGACAGCCGCTACCGCAGTGGAAGCCAGTAGCATTCTGGTTTTTCTTGCCAGCATCGAGGCACTCCTTGGAAGTTTGTATTTCTTATTGTTCCGGGCTCTTAGGCCCCATCCTTCACAGAAAGCTTTGCACACTGAAACCTTGAAATCACCCTGCAAAGTGCGTGTAGGACTGGCACATTGCCGGAATCGACCGACATAATGCCGGCGCTACTTCGACCCTTGGAGAAACTGGAGTAGTGTCTTGCAATGCACAAAAAAGAAGCAAATGGCTAACTATTCCCTGCACTTTATTGGGGCGGACGGCCCTTTACCGGCGATCAGACAGGAGTGTCAGCATTGCGCGAATTAGACGTCAAAGATCGGGAAATCCTCGAAATACTCTCCAAGGAAGCACGTGTCGCACTCAAGGCACTTGCGGCAAGAATCGGCCTGTCAAGAAGCGCGACCAGCGAACGGGTTTTACACCTGGAGCGCAGCGGAATCATTCGGGGATATCGCGCGGACATTGGTGAAATTGATGCCAACGTTATACGGGCAATCATTCTGGTCTCGCTGAAACGCACACCGGCGCTTGGCCTGCTGGACCTGCTGGCACAGAACGCCCAAGTGAAACGGGTATCCTCGGTCAGCGGCCAACTCGACCTGGTTGTAGAGGTCGAGGCACGAACGATTGATGACTTGAACCGGGTGCGCGATGCCGTGGCATGCCACGATTCAGTGGATGACATCACCACTGCCGTGGTGCTGCGGCGCGATATCGACCGCCAAAAAGCCTGAACGCACGAACAGGGCTTGCCGATCGGCACGCCCTGCCCGGTTGAAACGCGCTACTTCAGCGCCGCAGTGAAGCTGTCTTGCAGCACGTCAAGAAGAAAGTCCGCATTGGCCCGGCTGAAAATCATGGAAGGACGCATTTTCAGCACGTTGTCATGCGGGCCTTCGGTACCGATCAACACGCCGCGTTCTCTGGCGCCATCGGCAACTTTCCTGGCCAAGGCCGTGGCCGGAGCCTTTGAGGTGCGGTCCGTGACCAACACGATGCCGAGGAACAGGCCCAACCCGCGTACATCACCAATCACATCGAATTGCTGCTGAAGTTTGCGGAAACCCTCGAGCAGGTAATTGCCGATGCTCAAGGCGTTCTCTTTCAACTGGTCGCGCTCGATTGCATTGAGCACCGCCAGGCCCACTGCACACGACACGGGGTTGCCGGCGAACGTATTGAAATACTCCATGCCGTTGTTGAAAGCATCGGCAACTTCGCGCGTGGTCACCACCGCCGACATCGGGTGGCCGTTACCAATCGGTTTGCCCATGGTGACAGCATCCGGCACTACGCCTTGGGTCTCGAACGCCCACCAGTGGCTACCGACGCGGCCAAACCCGACCTGCACCTCATCGGCCAGGCACAGCCCACCTTCGGCGCGAACCATGGCGTATACCTCCTTGAGGTAATGCTCGGGCAGGAACACCTGCCCCGCCACGCTGGGGATCGACTCGGCAAGGAAGAAGCCCGGGCCCTTGCCGGCTTTGCGCATGGCGTCCAGCTGCTCTGCCACCGATTCGGCAAACCGTTTGCCGTGTTCTTCCAATGGCCAGTGCCCGGGCGCGTAGTAGCTGTCTGGAACCACCGCCTCGTATACGTGCGCCGCCCTGCCCTTGCCGGCTTTGCGCTTGTACTTGTAAGGGCTCAGGTCGATGAGCTCTTGCGTGGTGCCATGGTAAGCCCAGTCCAGCACGATCGCCTGGTCGCTACCGGTGTAGTTGCGCGCCATGCGCAGCATGAGGCTGTTGGCTTCGCTGCCCGAGCAGCCGAATGACGCCACACAAAGGCCCTCTGGCAACGTGCCGGTCAGCCGCTCGGCGTACTCGACGATGTTGTCGTGCAGGTAACGGGTGTTGGTGTTAAGTCGT
Source organism: Pseudomonas sp. LLC-1 (assembly GCF_002992185.1). Lineage (NCBI taxonomy): Bacteria > Pseudomonadati > Pseudomonadota > Gammaproteobacteria > Pseudomonadales > Pseudomonadaceae > Pseudomonas > Pseudomonas sp. LLC-1. The sequence goes on from NZ_LUVY01000020.1 coordinate 214,567, forward strand.
GCAGCCTGGCGGGTCAAGGCGTCGACCACGTCGGGATGGCTATGGCCCAGGTGGCACACGTTGTTGAAGCAGTCCAGGTAGGCCCGCCCGAAGTTGTCGATCAGCCATACGCCATCGCCGCGCACGAACTTGATCGGGTCGGTGTACGAAATTGACAAGTTAGGTAGCAGCAGCTCTTTACGCTTGGCAATGATCTGGGCCTTGGTCATTCCCTGCTGGTTGTAGGTTTCTGGCGGGATGCCGGCCAAGGTCGACGCATCAGGGAACAGGTCAGCCCACACCTCGCGGTACTCGGGCTCTCCAACGCCAATGACCTCACTCGCGCTCAGCTGGGTATCGGTGGTCATCTGCAGGTGCAGGTGGGGAATCCAGCCGCCGTTTTCAGTATCGGTGCCCATGTAGCCCACCAGGTCGCCGGCTTCGAGCTTGTCACCGGCCTTCAAGCGGCTGAGCGCCTCGTGGGCCATGTGCCCCCACAGGGTCAGAAATGGCGGGCAACCTGGCGGGCTGTGCTCGATCATCACCAGCCCACCATAGCCCAGCGGGTCGGGTTCAACCTCAACGCTTTTGACGGTACCAGCGACCGGAGCGTACAACGGCGTACCGGCGGGCATCACCAGATCGACCCCCACATGCAGGGTGCGGCGCTGCCCCTTGATGAAGCGCGACTCGAAGGCACTGTCCGTATAAATGGTACGCAACTCACCCCATGGCCCAATGGCCAGCGGCACGTTGTGCGCGGCAGAGAACGCATCCCACCAGCGCGTCGCATCGGCAGGCCGCTGCTCGGCAGAGGCGATGGTCATTTCGTGGCTGGCGTCGCCAAACGGCGCGATCACCTTGTTGAGGGTGGCGGCTGACGGGCGCACCAGGTCGGCAAATGATGTGTGGTTATCGGCGATCCAGCGGCGCACTGCACCCGCCCCCTCGACGGCATCGAAACCACAGGCTTTGCGCAGGATGCCTGTAGCCAGCCGTGGATTCATCGAATCAAGCTGTTCCAGCAGGCGCCAGGCTGGCGCTTCACTGATTGCCAGGTAGGGGTTGTCTTCTGTCTGATCTTGCCGGGAAGCGGAGAAAGTAACGCTGATGACCAGGCGCATGGCAATCAGGTTGAACAGCACGTCAAGCTCTTGCGCTTGCAATGGGTACTTTTCATGGAAACCGGCCACCAGCGCTGCGGCAGCGCCGATCGGGTCGTCCATGTCGAGAATGGCGTACGCACTGGCGATCGCGACCTCGGCAATCAGCACGGTGTGCACGGCATCGCCAAAGTCGATGAAGCCGGTCACATGGCGGGTGGTCTCGGCATCGACCAGAATGTTCCAGTCGTTGGCGTCATTGTGGATCACCTGCGCCCTGAGTGATGCCAGCCTGGGCTGTACAGTGTGTTCGAACCGGGTGATAAAACGCTCGACAATGGCCCGGCGCTCGGGGCTTTTGATGTGGTGCAAGCGCGAACGGGAGCGTGCGGCATGGCGCAAGTCCCAGTCCAGGTCACGGACGGCACCCGGGTGCATGAACCCCTGCAGGGCGCGGTCAAGTTCACCGAGTGCCCGGCCAAAGTTGCTCATCAGCGCGAAAGAGCGCTTGGCCTCGGCAAGCGGCGTGCCGGCCAACCAGCTGACCAGGCGCATCGCATGCTGCTCACCTGTGGCGCTGGCCACGGATGGCAGGTAGTCACCCGCCACACTGGCCCGAAGGTGAGGCACACCCAGGTGCGCGCCATGCACGGCCAGATGATCGAGTAGCGCGGTTTGAAACTCGCTTTCTACCCGGGGCTCGCTGGCATTGACGATTTTCAGTATCCAGCCCGCATCGACGCCCGTGTCCAACCGGTAATTGCGGTCACGCTCCCCGTCCAGGGGGGTTGCTGTAGCGGTGACATTGAAGAAATCTTTTGCGAGGCCCTCTGCATCGCTTGCCGAAAACCGAGGTGCCGGGTGGGAAAGGTCTGTCATATCATCACGTTCCGAGCGAGCAAATTGTTTTGAATAGCTTGTCATGCACTGCCGAAACCGACACCCTGCATACGGTCGGGATCGACAGGCATTATGCCGGTACCGACCGGCATAAAGACGGCGAGCTTATCAGGTGGTGCAATGCGTGAACTGGACGCAAAAGATCGTGAGATTCTTGAAGTACTTTCGAAGGACGCGCGCATTGCGCTGAAGGCATTAGCCGGCCGCATCGGCCTTTCCAGAAGCGCCACGACCGAGCGTGTGGCCAACCTTGAACGCAGCGGGATCATTCGTGGATACCGTGCAGATATCGGCGAAATAGACGCCAATGTCATACGCGCGATACTGCTGGTGACCTTGCAGCGCACCCCTGCCATGGGGCTGCTCGACCAGTTGGCGACGGACGCACGCGTGCGGCGGGTTTCCTCGGTGAGTGGGCAGCTTGACCTGGTGGTTGAGGTGGAAACCCGGACAATCGACGACCTCAATCAGGTACGCGACAACGTGGCACGTCACGAATCGGTGGATGACATTACCACGTCGGTTGTCCTGCGCCGTGATATCGACCGCCAGGGCGCCTGATCATCCACGCATGGTTGTCCAGGCCAGCTCGCGCAGCGGCGCACGAGCGCTCAACGCGTTAGCAGTACGCGGTCAATCTCGCCAACCACCTGCCGCGTTGCGTCTTCGATGGCTCCTTCATTACGGCACAACACCCAGCCGTGCTTTACGAGCGCCCGCTCGAAAGCCTCGGTGCAGGCAACCTGTTCATTCAGGTTGTGTATCACCGTACTGCCCAGGCCACGCGTGCGTGCCGCCGCCCTTGCCCACGAGGTTTCAGGGGCAGTGACAACCCCGACATGCAAATCTGGCACTTGCACGCTGAGGTCGAGGTTCAATCGCAAGATCTGGTCAAACGGCACCGTGCGGCGAAACGCGGCGTCAGAGGGGTACCAGCGATCAATCAGGACGATGCTGTCAGCTGGCTGCTTGGGCAGTACGTGCCGGGAAATCCAGGCGCGGCTTTCAGCGAAGCGCTCGCACACCCTGAACTCCAGATCTCGGCACGGGTTTCTGGCGAGCTTGTTGACCAGCGCCATGGTTTCGCCCCGGTAGGGATCGCTCTTTTTTTCACAAAGGCGAATCACCTTTTTCCCGTCCACCCTCAGGGCTTGGGTGACGGCCTCCAGCAGCGTGGTCTTGCCGGTGCCTTTAGGCCCATCGATGGAAACAAACAGCGGGCGGATCATCGTTCAATACCAGTTGGCTCAGGTGCGGATGAGACCATTGATCGCCGCTTGCCTTCAAGGTATATCGAAAAGAGCACATCTGTACTCCACAGGCAAAAGGCGGCACATGCCGCCTTCTCGTCCCTTCCTGGCGACTGCCTGCCCAGGTATCAATCCTGGGCCTTCCAACCCATTTGCTTGAGCGCGGTCAGCAAGCGCGCCCCTTCCAGGCCAGGCACCTCCCGCCCGTCTTCAGCCTGCATGGGCCGACCGGCCAGGATGGCGTTGACAATGGCTTCCTCTACTGCCTCGGCCGCCGCCGCGAACAGCGGCGAAATGTGGTCGTTATTGACCATCGCCACGTGCGCTGTCATCGGCAGATCGCGGCGGTTGTAATCGGCCGGCGCCAGCCCGGTATTGCCCGTCGAGAACGCCAGGAAGATATCGCCGCTGGAGTCATCGGTACCGCCCCCCGTGCGGGCAATGCCCAGCGCAGCACGTTGCGCCAGGCGTTGGCACTGATGCGGCAGCAACGGGGCATCGGTGGCCAATACCACCACGATCGAGCCCATGCCTGGGGTGTCCTGCTGCTCGAAGGGTGAAGGCAAATCGAGCAACACCCGGCCGACTGGGTAGCCATCCACCCGCAGCTCACGGCGTTGGCCATGGTTGGCCTGGACAAAGGCTCCCACCGTCCAGTCACCCTGCTCTGCCGGCAGTACCCGCGACGCGGTACCAATGCCGCCTTTGAACTCATGGCAGATCATGCCGGTACCCCCGCCTACCGCACCCTCCTCCACAGGCCCGCTACGGGCAGCGCCCAATGCTTGCTGAACCAGGTCTGCATTTACATGCTGGCCCCAGATATCGTTCAGCACGCCATCATAGGTCTCCATTACCACCGGCATGCACCAGTAGGTCGAGCTGTCCCCCAAGGTTGCATGCTCATGGGCGATCATCGCATCACGTACCACGCCAACGCTGTGCGTGTTGGTGGTCGCGATGGCGGTGGTCAGCAGACCCGCCTCTCGGATCCACTCAAGGCCCGTGGCATCGCCATTGCCGTTCAGCACATGGCAACCGGCAAAACATGGCTGATAACGCGCCGGGCCTTCGCGGGGCTCGATGACACTGACACCGGTGCGCACCGGTTTTCCCGCATGGGCCTTGTTCAGGGTAGCGTGGCCTACCCGTACGCCGGGTACATCGGTGATTGCGTTGTGCGGGCCTGGCTGGCCAAGGCCCAGCGTGATCCCGAAATCGCGTGCTCGCATCATGTCTCTCGCTTAAAGTTTCTGAAAGGCTGGGCTCAACTTGCCGTAGGTGCCGTACAGCACCACGGAGGTAAGCAGAATGCCAGCGATGATGAAAATGTCCCGGGCTGAAGCCGAACTCAAAAGCGTCGAAAGCAGGTATCCGGCACCTGTCACGGCGGCCAGTGCCGGCAGCGGCCAGAGCGGCATGCGGTACGGGTGCTCGCGGTCACGGCGCAGGACTCTGCTGAACAGCGCGCACAAACCGACGACCAGGTATACGCACAAGATCAGCAGCACGGTGAACGATGTGAGCTCCGCCAGGTTGGAACTGAACGTCAGGGCCGCAGACGGCACAGCAAGGAACAACGTGGCCAGCCATGGCGACTCCCACTTGGGGTGAATGCGGGTAAAGGCGCGGTTCAGGCTCGGCATCCACAACGCATCCCGCCCGCTGCTGTAGATCACCCGCCCGCTCTGGATCACCAGGGCGATGATGGCGTTGAACACCGACAGGAAGATACCGGCACTCACCAGGCGCGACAGGGTTTCGTTGCCATGCGCCGTCAACAGGTAGCCGATCGGGTCGGGGCTGGCCAGCATCGCCTCCAGCGAGGGCGCACCGATCAGCAGCGCAACCAGCGGAATCACTTCGATGGCCACCACCAGCACCAGTGACCACATCACCGCTCTGGGGATGCCGCGCCCACCGCACTTCATGTCCTCGGCCAGCAGCACTGCGCCGCCATAACCGTTGAACGAGAACAACGCCGTGCCAATAGCACCAACCACCAGCGCCCAAGGCGCCGCGTGAAGTATTCCGTTGTCGAGTACCAGCGGGCTGACGAGGCTGCTGACCGGTTGCTGAGCATGGCCGAAGCCCAGCACCACAATCACCATCAGCGCCGCCACCTCAAGCAACAGGCACACGCCGGTGACCCACGCGTTCAGCTTTATATTGAGGATACCCAGCAGGTAACCCAAGGCCACAATCACCAGGGCCACCGTCTGCCCGTCAAGCTGGGTGCCCAGTGCTGCATTCAGGTAAGTGGCAGCCCCGGTGGCCAGTACCGGTGGAATGAACACCAGCATCGCCAGCACGGTAAGAAAGGTGGCGTAACCGACCATGCCGCCAAATACCCGTTTGGCAAACACGTACTCCCCACCTGCTGCACTGTGCGCACGGCCCAGTTCGGCATAGCAAAGCGCGAACATCAGCGCCAGCACGCCACCCAGCATGAAGGCCCATATGACCCCGGTACCGGCCTGGGCGATGGCAAATGGCGCGATGACGAAGACCGAACTGGCGGGGGTTACCGAAGAGACGGTAATGGCAACTACATCTGCGACGCTCAGCGTCGGTTTAAGGACTGGGGCGGGTGCACTGCAGGACGTCATTTGTTCATCCTCACGTTGTTGTTAGTGTCAGGAGGCAGAACCAGAAAGCGAAGCATGGCGAGCTCGACGGCCCGCTTGATGGGTATGGAATCTATGCGGCGTCACCCTGCCGGGCAATTCCCACTAAGGGGTACCCCCGTTGACAGCTGCGGCAAACCGGGCGCCAATGCCTTACCCCTTTCAAGGATGCTGTCGTGGACATTCTCTTTCATGAAGTGGCCGGCCACACCGCGCTGGCCAGAACGATCGAGCAGATTGGCGGCCCGCGCTTCTGGCGCCAGCTGATCCTGGTACTGCGGCATTGGGTGCCGTTCGACAACGCGCTGGTGATTCACTTCGCGGCCCAGGGCGCGCCTCACGTGCTGGAGGAATACGACGCCGCGCCAGCGCCCGCTGCGGGTGAGCTTTACCTCGACGGCCTGTACCTGCTCGACCCGTTCTACCAGGCCGCGCGCGAAGGCCTGGCCAGTGGTTGCTACCACCTCGAAGAAGTGGCGCCGGACCACTTCTGGCAAACGGACTATTACCAGAACTACTTTCAAAACCACGTACTGGTGGACGAAGTGCAGTTCCTGTTGCAGTTGCCCGAAGGGGTGTTGTCGCTGTCGTTGGGCATGCGCCGTGCGTTCACCGCAGCAGAGCTGGGCAAGTTGAACCTGGTCAGTGCCTGGGTGCTGGCCTTGCTTGAGCAGCACTGGGCACGTAGCGGCATCTCGGTGCCGGCACAGCCACCGGTTGGCGACGCCTTGGCCAGGTTTGCCCAGGGCCTGTTATCCGAGCGGGAGCTGGAAATTGCCCGCCTGATCCTGCGCGGCTATTCGTCGAAGGCGATGGCGCAACGGCTGGGCATCTCGCCAGAAACCATCAAGGTGCACCGGCGCCACCTGTACGCGAAACTGAATATCTCGTCTCACCCTGAACTGTTTTCGATGTTCATCCGTGAGCTGGGGTTCGCTGATGATCGAGGGGAACACCCGTCATAAGCCGGTACAGCCCTTTTCGCCTCGCTATGCCAAAGGCCGGCATGCCTGCTAGGCTGACGTTGGCGGCCCTGCTGGCAGCCTCCTCATCCCCCCACAGGCACGGCCAATGACATTCAACCCCCAAGTAAACCTGACCAACTGCGACCGCGAGCCTATTCAGATACCCGGCAGTATCCAGCCCCATGGCTGCCTGCTGGCATGCGATGCCTCGGCCACCGTCGTTTTGCGTCATTCGGCCAATGCTGCACAAATGCTGGGCGTAGCAAGCGACATCAACGGCCAGAAGCTGCATGCGGTGCTCGGGGATGAGGTGGCGCATACCCTGCGCAACGCGCTGGCCCGCACCCGGGAGGCCTCGCGGCCGGCGCTCAGCTTCGGTGTGAAGCTGCCCAGCGGCGAGGCTGTCGACATTGCCGCCCACTTGTTCAAAGGCACGGCTATCCTCGAGTTCGAACCTGCTGGCGCGAGCATCGCCGAGCCGATCGAACTGGCCCGCACGCTGATCGCCCAACTGCGCGAAATCGACCAGACCAGCAAGCTGTTCCGCGATGCTGCCCGCTTTGTCCGGGCCGTGCTCGGTTACGACCGGGTGATGATCTACCAATTGGGTGCCGACGGCGCCGGCAAAGTGGTTGCAGAGGCCAGGCGCAGCGACCTCGAAAGCTTCATGGGCCAGTATTTCCCGGCCTCCGACATCCCCCAGCAGGCCCGCGCACTTTACCTGCGCAACCCGATCCGGGTGATCTCGGATGCCCAGTTCAAGACAGTCGCCATCGACCCGGTGCTCGACCCCTCGGGCGAGCCGCTAGACCTTTCCTATGCGCACTTGCGCAGCGTCTCGCCGATCCATTGCGAATACCTGTGCAACATGGGCGTGGGGGCCTCCATGTCGATTTCGGTCATCGTCAACGGAGAGCTGTGGGGGATGATCGCCTGCCACCACTATGCACCGCGCACACTGGCCATGGGGCAACGTGTGGCGGCGGAAATGTTCGGCGAATTCTTCTCGCTGCATATCGAGACCCTGCGCAGCCGGCAAAAGCTTGAAGCCGCCGTGCACGTTCACAAAGCGCTGGACAGTATGCTGCTTGACGCCAACCAGGCTGCAGACATCGATGGGTTCTTCCGTGCGCGCCTGCCCCGGCTTATGTCGCTGATCCCCTGCGACGGCATCGGTATGTCGCTGCAAGGCCGATGGTCATCCGCCGGGCTGACGCCGCCCAAATCGGCGGTGCCCGACCTGCTGCGCCTGGCAGATATCGTCAGCTCCGGTCGTACCTGGGCGTCCAACCGCCTGTCGATGGTGCTGCCTGCGGCCCAGGCGTACTTTACCGATGTGTCGGGTGTGCTGATCATACCGATGTCGCAGCAACCGAGGGATTACCTGATCTTCTTCCGCAAGGAAATGGTCGAGACACTCGACTGGGCCGGGGACCCGAACAAGACCTATGACAGCGGCGCACTGGGCGACCGCCTGACACCACGCAAGAGCTTTGCGATCTGGAAAGAAACCGTTCACCAGCAGTCACTGCCCTGGACCGAGCAGGACCGCCAGTTTGGCGACGCCATCCGTACTGCTATCGTCGAGGTGGTGCTGTATAACAGCGAGTTGCTGGCCAGCGAGCGTTCGAAGGCAGAAGTGCGCCAGCGCATCCTCAATGAAGAGCTCAACCACAGGGTCAAGAACATCCTGTCGTTGATTGGCGCGCTGGTTGCCCACCCGACCTCGGAGAGCCAGACACTGCAGGACTACGTGGCGACATTGAAGGGGCGCATCCATGCGCTGTCCCTCGCTCACGACCAGGTGGTACGCGGTGACGGTGGCGGGCGACTGGCCAAGCTGCTGGAGGCAGAGCTTTCACCCTACCGCACCGCCGCCGGAGTGATTGAACTGCAAGGCCCGAACGTTATCCTGGATGCCCGCGCCTATTCGGTCATGGCCTTGGTGCTGCACGAACTGGCAACCAATGCTGCCAAATACGGCGCGCTGTCGCAGGCTCACGGCAAGCTTGCCGTGAGCTGGGCCATCGACGCCAGCAACGGCTGCAGCATTACCTGGCGCGAAAGCGGCGGGCCAACGGTTCGCCCGCCCAGCCGCAATGGCTTTGGCTCGGTGCTGATAGAACGCAGTATTCCGTTCGACCTGAGTGGCACCAGCGCAGTGGAATATCACCCCGAAGGCGTGGAAGGGTTGTTCAGGATTCCTGCAAAACACCTGTCCGTGGCCGAAGCGGCCGAGCCTGCGAGCACGGCCGCGCCGGTTACCCGTGCAGCCGATGCCTTTGCCGCCCGGACGGGCTTGTGCGTGCTGATCCTTGAAGATCAGCTGGTGATCGCGGTTGGCCTTGAGCAGATTCTCAACGATGCACAGATCAAGGACGTGATGACCGCCAGCTCCGAGGATGAGGCCATGCGCTTGATCAGCAGCCGCACACCGGACGTCGCGATACTGGATGTGAACCTGGGAACAGGGACGTCGATTTCCGTCGCCGATGAACTGCAGCGCCGGCAAATTCCGTTTCTGTTCGCTACAGGCTATGGCGACGGCATCAGCATTCCCGAGCATCTGAAGGATGTGCCCGTAACCCGCAAGCCATATGACGCCAACAGCATCCTGACCAGTCTGCAGGCCCTGGTTGATCGCTGAGAGAAGGGATTCCTGAACGGAAGGAGGGAGCGCAAGCCGCTCCAGGGTACGGCGCCAGCCTTGAGGTGGCGCCGTACCTGTCAAGCATTACACCGCCAGCGCGCGCTCACGCAGCTCGCTGTTAAGGATGCGGTCGTTTTCGCTGTAATCGACCGGGCAGTCGATCACATGCACGCCCGGGGTCTTGATGCAGTGCTCCAGCAGTGGCAGCAGGCCTTCGGCGCTTTCCACGCGGTGGCCATTGGCACCGTAGGCTTCGGCGTACTTGACGAAGTCCGGGTTGCCGTAGTCCAGGCCGAAATCGGTGAAGCCCATGTTGGCCTGCTTCCAGCGAATCATGCCGTAGCCGTCGTCACGCAGGATCACCACGGTGATGTGCATGCCTAAGCGAACTGCGGTTTCCAGCTCCTGGCTGTTCATCATGAAGCCGCCATCGCCGCATACCGAAATCACCGGGCGGTCCGGGTGCACCAGGTGCGCGGCCATGGCCGATGGCAAGCCGGCGCCCATCGTCGCCAGGGCGTTGTCCAGCAGCACGGTGTTCGGCTTGTGCGCCTTGTAGTTACGGGCGAACCAGATCTTGTAGATGCCGTTGTCCAGCGCAACGATGCCTTCGGACGGCAGCACTCGACGGATGTCGGCAACCATGCGCTGCGGGTAGACCGGGAAGCGGTTGTCGTCAGCGCCTTCGGCGATTTGCGCTTCGTTGGCTTCACGGATGGCCATCAGGCGAGTGAAGTCCCAGTGCGAGGTGTCATTCAGCGCTTCGCTGATCTGCCACACGGCGTTGGCGATGTCGCCGATCACTTCTACCTGCGGGAAGTACACGGCATCGACTTCGGCAGAGCGGAAGTTGATATGGATGACCTCAGTACCGCCACGCACCATGAAGAATGGCGGCTTCTCGATCACATCGTGGCCGATGTTGATGATCAGGTCGGCGGCTTCAACCGCACGATGCACAAAATCGCCGGACGACAGCGCGGCGTTGCCCAGGAAGCGCGGGTGGCGCTCGTCGACCACACCTTTACCCATCTGGGTGGTGATGAACGGGATGCCGGTCTTGTCGATCAGTTGCTTGAGGACCTTGGCGGTCATCTTGCGGTTGGCGCCAGCACCGATCACCAGGATCGGGTTACGGGCGTTCAGCAGCTTCTCGACGGCGGCTTCGATGGCCACATGCTCGGCCAGCGGGCGGCGGTGCAGGCTGCGCGGGATCGGCAGTGCATCGGTCTGCTCGGCGGCGATGTCTTCCGGCAGCTCCAGGTGTACCGCACCCGGCTTTTCTTCTTCGGCCAGGCGGAAGGCTTCGCGCATGCGCGACGGGATGTTGTCGGCCGAGGCGAACTGGTGGGTGTACTTGGTGATGGGGTCCATCATGCCGCACACGTCGATGATCTGGAAGCGGCCCTGCTTGGACTTCTTGATCGGCTTCTGGCCGGTGATCATCATCATCGGCATGCCGCCCAGGTAGGCGTAGGCACTGGCGGTAACCAGGTTGGTGGCGCCAGGGCCGAGGGTGGACAGGCTGACGCCGGTCTTGCCGGTCAGACGGCCATAGGTGGCAGCCATAAAGCCTGCAGACTGCTCGTGACGGGTCAGTACCAGCTTGATCTTCGACTTGCGCAGGGATTCGAGCAGGTCGAGGTTTTCCTCACCAGGAATGCCGAACACATACTCGACACCTTCGTTTTCCAGGCATTGCACAACGACATCGGCGGCCTTGGCCATTTGGGGTACTACCTCAAAATCTTTGTGGGATTGCAGCGTTATTACACTGCGTGACTGAGATGTTGCAGGATGTCTCAGTGGCGCGCATCGTAGGCCCTCTGGTTAATAATAATAAATATATTGTTATGATGCTTAGCATCACAGCTTGTTATGAATGGTAGAACGCCTCAATGAACCTCAAGGCATTGCGCTGCTGCGTCGAGATCGTACGCCAGGGCAGCTTCACCAAAGCCGCGCAGCACCTGCACATCGCCCAGCCGGCACTGAGCATGGCCGTAACCCGGCTGGAAGAAGAACTGGGCGTCACCCTGTTCAACCGCACCACGCGCAAAGTGATCCTCACCGCCGAAGGCGAACAGTTTCTGCCGCGCATTGCATCGGCCCTGCGTGAGATGGATGTCGCCCGGCAAGAACTGCGCGACATGTCCGACCTGAAACGCGGTGAAGTGCGTCTGGGTATTCCTCCGATGTTCGGCCTGCACTATGTGCCCGGCTTGATGAATGCCTTTCGCAAGCTGTACCCCGGCATTGCCATGACCGTGTTCGAAGGCAGTGCCGAGGACATTGGCCACCGCCTGGAACAGCGTGAAATCGACCTGGCACTGCTGGAATCCAGGCGCGTGCCGCCCGACAAGGAGTCGATCCTGCTGGGCAGTGACGAGATGCTGGCGTGCATGCACCCCGACCACGCCTATGCCGGCAAAGCCTTCCTCACGGCGGAAGACCTGCGCAATACCGACATGGTGGTGTTCGACCGAACGTTCGTACAACGTCACCTGCTGGACGCGTTCTTCGCCGAACATGGCATTACTTACCAGGTGGCGCTGCAGAGCAACTTCGTCTCGCTGGTGGTGCAGGCCGCGTTGGACAACATGGGCGTGGCGACCCTGCTGCGCTCGGTGCAGCAGCGCACACCGGGCATCGTCGGGGTGCCGTTCCGGCCAGCGCAACTGATGAGCTTCCGCCTGTGCTGGCGGTCGGGGGAATACCTGTCGCTGGCCAGCAAGCGGTTCATCGATTTTGCCGCGCAGACACATTACCTGGAGCGTTGAGGCCAGCCTGTTGCGGCGCTTTTGTGGTTGAAGGCGCTCCTACAGATGAGCGGTCTTCAGCGCCAGATGCGCGATTACCTGTTCTGCCGCCCTTCCCAGGCAGCCTTTGAAAAAGTGGTTGGCACCCGCGTAAACCGAAACAGCCCGTTGCTGTGGCCCGGCCCATTGCAACAGGTTGGCCAGCGGTGCCATTTCATCATGTTCACCATGCAGCAGCAGACAATCCGTCGGCACTGGCAAAGGCTCGTAGTAGCGCCCGCCCGGTACATTGTCCACCGGCAGCCCTAACAACGCCACTGCATGCAACTGTCCTTCAAGTGCACAGGCCACACGGGCAAACACATAGGCCCCAAAGGAGAACCCGACCAGGGCCACGGGCAATTGCGGCATTGCCTGGGTCAGGTAACGGACGACAGCAATGCTGTCTTCGGCCTCACCTATGCCTTCATCATGGGCGCCTTGCGTCTGCCCCACCCCACGAAAACTCGGCCGTACCACTTGCCAACCAGCTGCGCACATCTGCCGCGCCAGCGTCAGCGGGACGATATGGCGTGGAGAGCCGCCAAGCAGCGGCTGTGGATGACTGACCAACACCACCCCCTTGGGTGGTCCGGCCGGATTGTCGATCAGCAGTTCGATCTGGCCGACCGGCCCATCGATCAGTAACGAGTTACGTGGTGTATCCGACATCGTTCTTGTCCATGCAAGCCAAATGAAAGGCGGGCCGGATGTCGGCGCACGCAAGCGGCAGTCTAAAAGAGCAGGCACACGGGCTGCCATCAATTACCGGCATTTCAGTTATGCCGGAGGTGTTTGCTGCCGGCCCAGTATTGGAGTACGTTTGTACTCCTGCCGTCCACTCCGGTAAAAAATGGCTGTACGCAGAACCTGCCTGAACCCAACAGGCGCGCGTGGAAGGCGGCCGGCTTTCTCGACGTTACGGCCGCAGATTGACTATGATCCCGCCTTGAACGTTTCAGCATGTTTCAGTAAGGATCCCGATGTCAGTCCAGGAACACCCCCCTCTCCCCAGCAAAACCACCGTCGCCAAGATGGAAGCCGCCATGGCGTTGGGCAGCTTCGCCATCGGCACCGGCGAGTTCGCCATCATGGGCCTGATGCCCGACATCGCCAACAACCTGCAATTGAGCGAGCCGCAGGTGGGCCACGCCATCAGCGCCTATGCACTGGGGGTGATGGTTGGCGCCCCGACACTGGCGATTCTGGGTGCCAAACTGCTGCGCAAGCACATGTTGTTGCTGTTGATGCTGCTGTATGCGCTGGGCAACCTGGCAACGGCCTTTGCCCCCTCGTTCAGCGGCCTGGTCGCCTTCCGCTTCATCAGCGGCCTGCCCCACGGCGCCTACTTCGGCATTGCCGCAGTGGTGGCCTCGAGCATGGTGGCGAAGGACCATCGGGCGGGTGCCGTTGCCCGGGTGATGATGGGCCTGACCTTGGCCATGTTGCTCGGCAACCCGGTGGCCACCTTCCTGGGCCAGTACTTCGGTTGGCGTTCGGCATTCGTGCTGGTCGGCGCGATTGCCCTGTGCACCATCGCCCTGGTGTGGCGCTTCGTGCCCCAGCGCCACGACGAAGTCCGCAGCGACCCGCGCAAGGAGCTGCAAGCCTTCGCCCTCCCGCAGGTATGGATGGCGCTGGCCATCGCTTCGATCGGCTTTGCCGGCATGTTCTGTGTATTCAGCTACCTGGCACCGACCATGCTGCAAGTAACCCAGGTGTCACCACAGTGGATTCCGTTCGGCCTGGCGGCGTTCGGCGTGGGCGGTATCGTCGGCAACATCGCGGGCGGCAAGCTGTTTGATCGCCTGCAGTTCCGCGCGGTGGGGCTGGTGCTGGTGTGGTCGATTGCCGTACTGCTGTTCTTCACCTTCGCCGCCCAGGCGCTGTGGAGCCTGCTGTTGGGTATCGGCCTGGTGGGTACCATGATTGCCCTGGCAGCGCCGCTGCAGATCCGCCTTATGGACATTGCCCATGAAGCACCAAGCCTGGCAGCGGCATCGAACCATGCGGCGTTCAACCTGGCCAATGCATTGGGGCCGTGGCTGGGTGGCATGGCGATTACCGCAGGCATGGGCTGGACAAGTACCGGCTTCATTGGCGCGGCGACCGCACTGGTCGGGTTGGGGATTTATCTGGTGGCGCGACGGATGAAAGGCGGCCATTGAAATACCCACGCCCACCGGGTGCGCGAAACGCCCGATAGCTCAGACCTGGATAGCTCAGCCCTGCATTCAGGCAGGGCTGGCCTGCGGCAGCTCGATGCGTACCCGCAACCCGCCACTGTCCGCAGCCAGCGCCGTGATGCTGCCGCCGTGCAACGCAATTGCCCGCTGTGCAATCGCCAGCCCCAGGCCAAAGCCATCGCCACTGTTATCGGTGCCCCGGTCGAACGGCTCGAAGATGCGCTGCAAGCGGGCCGGCTCTACGCCCGGCCCATGGTCGCTGACACTGACCTGCAACCATTGCCCGCCCGGCGCCAGCGCGGCCTGCACCAGCACCTCCGTACCGGCTGCGGTATAGCGCACAGCGTTGCGGATGATGTTCTCGAACGCCCGGTACAGCAGCTCTTCATGCCCGTGGATGAGAAACGTACCTTGGGCGTGCAAGGACACCTGGCACTGTTTCATACCCGCCTCGAAACGGGCGTCCTCGACGATCTGCGCCAGCAACTCGACCACATCCACGCTGGCAAAGTCGCTGTCGCCCTGCCGCGCCTGGGCGCGGGCCAGGGTCAGCAACTGCTCGATCAGGTCGTCCATTCGCCGCGACTCACGCTCGACCCGTTCCAGCATATCGAGCCGGTCGGGTTGCTGACGCATCAGGCCGATGGCGGCATGCATGCGGGTCAGCGGTGAACGCAGCTCGTGGGAAATATCATGCAGCAGGTTCTGTTGCGCCTGCACCAGGGCCTTGAGTTGACCGGCCATACGGTCACAGTCTTCGGCCAGCTCGACAATCTCGTCACGGCGTTTGCCAAGCCGCGGTTTCACGCGCACGTCGAACCGGCCCTGGGCCACCTGGCCCATCGCTTCACGCAGCCAAGCCAGCGGGCGTGTCAGGTACAGGCTGCACAAGAAGGCAAACAGCGCACTCATCAACGTGCCGGTAAACAAAGGGCCCATGCCACGCGGACGGGGTGGCTCGCCAACGGTTGTGGCCACCGAGGCCCGCAGTACCAGCGGGCGGCCTTCGCTGTCGCGTAATGCTTGCTCGAAACGGGCCACCTGCACCGCCTTCCCAGCCAGCAGTTGCCCCTGGCTATCGTAAAGGCCCACCTGCACATCGGGTGGCTGCGGCGACACATTCAGCAACTGCCGGCCGGCCTGTTCGCCATAACGCTGCAACAGCTGCAGCTCGGTGGCCAGCAGCGAACGCAGTGCCGGGCTGTCTCCACGCCAGTCATTGAGCATGAAGGTGGCTGCGCCCACCAGAAAGGTCAGGCTGTTGGCCAGCCAGAATGCCAGGAACAGCTTCCAGAACAGGCGCCGGCGCATCATTCGACTATCAGCATGTAGCCCATGCCACGCACGCTCTGGATCCAGCTGCTGCCGTCAGCGCGCGGGCCGAGCTTTTGCCGGATGCTGCTGACATGCACATCGATGCGCCGGTCGTAGCGGGTCAGCGGCCGGCCCAAGGCATTGAGCGACAGGTCCTGCTTGCTGACCAGCTGTCCAGCCTGGCGGGCCAACGCCTCAAGCAGGCTGAACTCCGAGCCGGTCAGTTCCAGCGTGGCGTCGCCCCAGTGCGCTTCGCGACGACCCGGCCACATTTTCAATGCACCCGTGCGCACTTGCTCAGGTGCACTGGCCTCGCCCATCAGCTGCGGCTGCACCCTGCGCAGAATCGCCCGCAAGCGGGCCACCAGTTCACCCGGCGAGCTGGGCTTGGGCACATAGTCATCGGCCCCCAGTTCAAGGCCGGCAATGCGGTCGATGTTGTCGCCACGGGCAGTCAGCAACAGCACAGGCACCTGACTGCGCGCGCGCACCCGCCGCAGCACTTCGATACCCGAGATACCCGGCAGCATCACGTCCAGCACCACCGCCTGGTACTGGCCGGACAACGCCTGGGCCTCGCCCTCCTCGCCAGTGTCCACGGCCGTGGCCTGGAAGCCTTCGCGCGCCAGGTACAAAGAGAGCATTTCAGTCAGTTCGCGGTCGTCGTCGACCAGCAGCACGGGGATCATCGGGGCCAGATATCGCAATTGCAGGGGCGTTAATGATCGCCCCCCACGGCGGCACTGTCACCGCCGGCCGGTCGGACTTTACACATCTTTACCCTCGGCTAACCGCGCCGTACACAGCCCGCCCGTATCCTCATCGCCCGCTGCTTGCGGGTTGCCCGCGCTTGCTCCCCTCCGAATCCGCTTGTCTGGAACCCCCGATGAACTACCCGCGCCTGTTGCTCTCCATCCTGTTGCTGAAAGCCACACTGGCCCAGGCCTCCCCGTTCAGGATCGCCGACATC